>NZ_JBNHER010000156.1:0-38581 GCF_050015975.1 Dapis purpurea BLCC-M126
TATGGTGGATATTTTCCCGGCTTTTACACAAACGATACCAACGGACATGATATTACCCCTACAAAAAACAAAATTTAAGGTTGGAAGTGAGATTTTAATTCTAACCTATATAATATTTTGAGAATTGATTTATAGATGGTTAATTAGCCATTCTTGCGACTAGATAAGAACATTCCGCCACCAATTAAACCGAGAGCGAATAGAGAAGTAGGTTCAGGTACTCGACGAGGTGGAGGTGGAGCAGTAAAAGTTTGCCAATTAGAAGCTAATAAGTCACTTCCCCCGCCACCTGCTCCTAACTGTTGGAAGCTAACAGCTACTTGTCCCTCATCATTACCACCACCGATACCTTTACCTGCCTCTTGTCTAGCGGTGGAGAAGATACTAGAAAAATCCTCTGCAGTAGTTCCCAAACCATCTTCAATATCTATAGTGAAAGTTAGAGTGTCACCGTTTCCGAGTCTGCCAACGGCTTGACCCGTAGTATCACCAGTATAATCAAACCTAGCACCACCTGTTGACTGAGTAACAACCCAATCATTAGGATTAATGTTAGAAATTGTGAAATCTGTACCAAGAACCAAATCGGGGTTAGTATTAAACCAGAATTGATCAATTAATGCTTCAGGATTAGTTTGTGTAGATGTATTGGTTAAAGTCCAGTAAAAAATTGATGAATCAGCAGCATCTTGATCGAGTTCTATTGAATAACCATAGTCTGTATTGACGTCACAGATAGAAGTTGCAGTTCCAGTAGTAGTGCTTGTACCCCCAGAACAAGATGCACTGGTTGAAAGAGAAGCGGCTTGTGCAGGCATAACTACTGCAAATACAGCACCAGCACTTAATATAGAAGAACCAATTAAAAAAGTAGATATTTTTTGTTGGAACATAGAAATCACCTTGATATAAATCTATAATTTTTTTGTTCATATCGCTAATTCTACGGATGAAACACCTGGGTTATATAAAGTTTTAATGAAGATATGCGTAATTTATATGAAGATTTGATGAAGTTGGCCAGAAATTTATCTTGGTTTTTTGCCTGATATAGACTCATATAGCGTTACACATAAGGCAAAAGTCAAAATTCAAAAGTAATCTATGAGTAAGTTTTAGCATTTAGAAATGTGCGCACCTTATTTGCGTAGTGCTATATAGATATATAGTGCTACGCATCAAGATTTACTGCTCTAAGCAAAAAAACGTAATGCTATAAATACAGCAGATTCGACCTTGTGAAGTACACTCATAGCGGGTAAGATGCCCAGACTACAAACATTTAATTGTTAATATTTGTACTTCACGAGCGAATCTGCTGTATCAATGTTTTTCCATAACATTATATAAATGCTAATTATCTCAATTATCTAAAATCATAATTCCACAGTACCCCGATACCCATCAACCCTAACTTTTTGCCCATCCTGTAAACGAGTCATAGCTCCAGAAACATTCATTACTGCCGGAATACCATACTCCCGCGCAATAATAGCTCCGTGGGATAACTGCCCCCCCACCTCAGCAATAATACCTTTTGCCTTCAATAACAAAGGTGCCCAACCAGCATCCGTATAAGGCACAACTATAATTAGATTTTCCGACTCAGCAAGATTTACCTCTAAACTCCGACAAACCTTGACATAACCTTCTACACAACCAACACTTCCCGGTATCCCTTGTAAAATAGAAACATTTTCCTCAGTAGAAATAGTTTCCTGACTTTCTTGGGGTAATACATTCCCATAAACTACAGAAGGAACTTGGCGATCGCGATCTTTCTCCAACTGTTCCTTTCTTTGAGAGATAATTTGTCTGAGAGTTTGGAGAGAGGTGGGAGAGGGGGAAGAAACTATATTAAATTCTCTTCTGTTTTGTTCTTCAGCTCCTACACTATTTGTTGGGTTTAGTTCCTCAACCCAACCTACAGAAGGTTCTGTATTAAATTTTGTTAGGTTTTCTTCCTCAAACATTCCCCCCTTATCAAGGGGGGTTAGGGGGGATCGTTCGTTATTAGGTGTAACTGTATTAAATTCTGTTGGATTTCGTTCCTCAACCCAACCTACTGTTAAAATCCATTGCTGAATTTCCTCAAATTCTAAATAAAAAATATCTCCTTTTTGCTCAAATATTCCTGTTTCTAATCCATAATTTTCTATTGCCAAAAACGTCCGTCGTAAATAAGCTAAAAGCTTCCCATAAACCTCAGCAATTTTACCCTTAGTTCTCGCACGCTTCGCACATTGCGCCAGTCGCCACCTCTGCCATAAATTTAAATACTTTAGCGAAAAATTATCTTTTTCCCTCTCACTTTTACGAGCCATTGCAAATAATAACTCACGGAAATTATCCGGCTTTTCTCCCCAAGTTGCCACAGCAATATCCGTACCAACTTCACTCAAATAACCATAACTTTCTAACCATTGCTGAAACTCCCTTTGTAATTCCTGATTTTGATCAAACTCTGCCTCTACTTCCACATCAGAATTAGTTGCCATTTTTAACTTAACTGCCAACTTTTGTAATTCTCGAATCGAAACAATTTCTGGAGCAGTATCAGTAGGCAACCATTCTTCAGAAATACGGAAGAGCGATCGCCTAATCGCCAAACCTATCGGACCCAAAATATTGTAATAAGTAATCGGTTTTAACCATTCCTGAATTCTTTCCGCTTGTGCCAATAATTCTGATAAAGATTGAGAGGAATTTTGTTTAAAATTATTTTCTAAACTTTCTAGTGCCGGAACAAAAATTTGATGATAGTCACGCTCAAACTCGTAATCGACTGCCATTTCTTTTTGAATCAAACGCCATAAACCAGGCAAAGCAGACCAGACTTTTTTCAAAGGCGGTTTTCCCATTTTTTGCCCTCGCAATAAAAACTCTAAACCCTGCTCCGGCAATCCCATCATTCTAAAAATTTCCCCTAACAAAGTGGCATTAAAATAAGCATGGGAACCGAGTAAAGTTGCCGTTTCCGTAAAATCTAACTTTGCTACCTTTTCCCCTAAAACAATAGTAAAAATTTCTCCCCAAATCCCACAAGTCAGAGGACGATTTATCGACCAAGTTAAAGGATGAATAGCTCCTGGAATTACTTCTGCTGCAATAGTTCGCGTCCAGATAGGTCTCAAATTAGTAATCGGGCGACTTTGCAAAATCCAAATTTTTTCCCCATCCCAACACCATTCAATATCTTGAGGTAAACCATGAAAAAATCCTTCAATTGCTTCTGCTTGATTTACTAATTCTTGAATAATTTCTGGAGGTAAAATATTCTGATTTTCTAACTGCTCTAAAGATTGATTTTTATCTTTTTCTTTTGGGTTGAATAGTCTTTCGTCTAAAGATTGTTTAAAATTGGTTGAAGTTTGAGTCACCATCCACTTTTTCCCTCCTCCTTCTTCCCTCTTTCTTCTTCCTTCTTCCTTCTTCCCTCTTTCTTTTTCAACAATTTCTAAATGTACAGGAGTCAACTGCCCACCCACAACTTTTTCTGCACCTCCAGGCAGAGCTTCAATAATTATTTTCTCACCACCATCCAAAGGATTACGAGTAAACATTACTCCAGCGACTTGACTTTTAATATAAGGCTGAATTAATACAGCCATTTCCGCATCAGGAATTTCTCTTTGTCGCCGATAAGCAACAGCCTCCGGTAACCAATAAGATTGACGACAAATATTAATTGCCTCTAATAATTCCGTTTCATTTCTGACAGGAAAAATAGTTTCATATTGTCCGGCAGCCGAACTGTTATCGCTATCTTCCCCCACTGCTGAAGAACGAACAATTAGAGGAAAACTCCAAGACATTTCATCTAACTTATCTAGAATTTTATCTACTGATAAAAACCCAGTCGAGAGGCGAGAATCAACAATAGATTTTTTGACCTCATTCCCTACAACCAATTCTCTATTTCCCTCTTCAATTGCAGGTAAAATAAAACCTTCAGGAACATTAAAACCAGCTTTTTTCAGTAGAGATAATCTGGCTGCTTTTTCTCCACAAACTTTAGGTTCGAGTTGACTATCAAGAGAAAATTTAGGTTGTTTCTGTAAAGCCATATCATCACTTTGGCGAAAATTTATTACTACTAAGAAAATGACTAATACTGCCATTGCCAATAATTCAGAAAAAGATGGTTCCTGGCGAAATAATAAAACCCATAACAAACTACTGAGACATCCCAAACGAGCAGACCATTGTCGAATATTTTGATTCTTTCGAGGAAAGATTTGTTTACCTATTACTAATATTAAAAAACCAGTTATTCCCGAAGCAAATGCAACAACAGAAGAATAAACTAAAATTCCCCAACTGGCATTAGTAACACCGCCACCTTGAGCAATAAAATATCTACCTGCCACTAAAAATATTAATCCTACTAATTGCCAAGTAGAAATTTCTGGAAATAATAATTTTGCTGCTAAAACAGGAGCAATACCTCTACTAATTTCTGCCAAGACAGCAAATATTGCCACAGGTTTTGGTGCGTGAACAAATGCTGCTGCCACACTAGCGTTACCTGTACCAACTTTTGTTAGGTCAATATTTGCCAGATTTTTAACTATTAAATTAGTGAGAGGAAAAGCCCCGATACAAAAGCAGAAAGTTAGAAATAATCCTGGAATTAATATTTGCATATCAACATATATCTTTGTACGGTCGCCTAGCCGTTACAGGTTTAAACTGAGTATCCACAAACTGCACCGACTTGTAGGTCTCAATCCACAAATGTGCGCCACAAGGTAAGGGTTCATAAGGCTTATAAACTATACGACACGGACCATCAATAACCATTTGATAACCCATATCATTACGATTTGTCTGCTTCAAGGTAACTACTGGTATTAATTGATCGGGAGTCATTATTTTTTGAAGTTTTCACGACAGAAGCGATCAGGATTAGCTATGTAATTAAATGTGTCATAGTTCATAAAAATATAGTCAAATATGACTAATCCTTATTTTGCAGGTGTTATCCTGACTGGGTGAACTACAACACCCTCTATCCCATGGTCAAAGACATTTGGGACTGCTTTTTTCATAATGTTCAAAGAACCATTCACATCAGCATTAATTAATCCTTTCCTGGCACTGCGATACAAACCTCTTTTTACTCTTTTTCCTGAGAAAGTGACTTGATTATTCTGACCTTTATTGTAGACAGGAATCAAATCATTATCTAGAAAACTTGATGCGGAGGTATAAGATTCTTCTGTAAGAATTACATTTATCCCTACCATCTTAGCTTTATAAGATAACATTTCTATTAACCTTTTATAGGGGACACAGACAAAATTTTGATTATTTCTTTTCCCTAGATTTATCTTCTGCTTCCAGTGTTCATTGTGCCCTATTATCAATGTTCCTATTTTCTGATTAATTAGAGTATCAATAATCAAACGAGATGATTTATGGAGATAATCATTGATTTTAAATTCTCTTTTATTACAAAGTTTTTTCAGCCTGAGGCTTGATTTATTTTCCCGGAGTTGAGATTGTAGGAAGCTCTTAACTTTGTTATAGTATTGATTGATAGATTTTAACGGTCTGCCATTGATCAAGAGCGGTTTGATTCCGGCTTGATTAAAAGTTAATGTAGCTAAGTTATTTAATCCTATATCAATACTGGCACAACGATTTTTTTCTAGCTCGTATTGTTTTTCGCATTTCTCATAAATCACCTCAATTACATAATGGTTAAGTCTAGGGACGAGACGAACTTGTTGAATTTGTGAAGTAGGTACTAATGTTTTTAGATAAATCCCAGTTTTACTCGGATTAATAATTCCTTGCTTAAGTTGCTTCTTGCTGATGGCTTGTTTTGTATAAACTACAATATTTCTTCCCGTTATTTTCTTTTTATATCCAGGAAGACGAGGACGAGATTTAAACTTTGATGGGTTCTTTTTATAAACATCGTTCGCTGCTAAAAAGCTTTTCCAGTTTCTATCTAGTATCATCAATATTTGTTGAGATAGTTTAGCTGGCATTGCTTGATAGTCTACTTGGGTAGAGAGTATTTTTTGTAGGTCATAGTAGGATAAATTTTTATTTTCAAATATCCAAGACTGACGAACTAAATAATTAGCATAGTTATAGAGATTTTTCGACAAGAAACACAGTCGGTTAATTTCAGCATAAAACCGATGTGTTGGTTGAATAATATGTCTCTCAACTAATTTCATAAATCAAGGAGTTAAAATTACGATTAGGCTCTGAGCATTTATTAGTTTTTATTATTATTTATCTTGAATTAAGCGCCAATTTGATTATACCATTAAACATCAGGTAGAGAGTTATTAAATTTTGTCAAATACTTAGTAGCTCTTTTGTACCAATAAACGAAGATATTTGACATTATTTGACTATATTTATGTACAACGTTTATTATACCATTTTGGCTTTCGTGGTGGAATTTTAGTCTCCCCTGGTCTGGAAATAATAGTGGATTTTTCTTTCAACTGATCCAGGCCGTGACATAATATTAATGGTACTCAAATAAAAATATAATAGGAAGATTTAATATGGTACAAGGCAATCTATGGATTCCGATAGCAGTTGTAGTAGTGGGCTTTGTGGCTGCTGTAAGTATTGGTTCAATTGCTTGGTATAATTCTAAGCGTCCTCCTGGTTGGGAAGATACCGAACGTCCTGACTATATTCCTCAAATAGATCAGGATGAAAATAGCTAGTTTTGCTAATGGATAATGGATAATTGATAATGAAAGAGTTTTTTTAATCTCTAATTTTCCTAACTCTCTAATGCTCTAATTATCCATTATCAATTAAATCAAGTATGGTTTTAACCAAAGGTAATTATCCATTAATGAAAGCTATTTTCAGGTCAATAAACTAATTGTAGGGACATTGCACCAACGTCCCTACAAGCAAAATATATTTTTACATCAATTTAATGCTATTTGTTTTTAATTCCACTGGGGAATTGATCAATTTTAGCGATACCGTAGAATGTAATGTTATCTTTTCCTACTCGTAGCCTATCCACTCGCAGTTGAGTATTTTCTATGGCAAATTTATCTAAATCTAGTAAGTTATTAACATGATCTATTAGAGATTGACCTAGGTCTACTGACTCTTGATTACCATTATATTTAACATTGACAAATTTGATTTTACGTCGCTCCTCCACTTCGATGTTAGCAGTAAAATCAACGTCTATGGGTTGATTTGAACTTCCTACTCCGACTTGAGTGTTTAGTCTTAAGGCTCTCTCTTCAGTAATATTCATTTGAGTGTTTTGGAAATGTAGGGGTTGCCCCTGATATGTAAGCCTTTGGAGTTTCTCTACCACAAATGGGGTATTGAAAGAGATAGTCAAATCTGACTCTGTTAATACTGTCCTCATAGTGGCCTGGATAGGCTGCTTGAGTTTTACTTTACCTGTAAAAATTGCACTGAAGTCTATTGATATAGCTTGTAGGTAAAGTTCCATGACTTCGATGCGAAGGCCATTATACATCTGCATTCCTTTGCCTATGAAATCAAACCCATCCAGACTACCCTGTAAGAGTTTGGCCACTGGCTCGGCGCGGACATTGGCTTCGACTTGATCGGAGCTTTTAAACAGGGCTGCAATTGCTGCTCCTGCTACCTTGCTTACTAGGCGATCGCCACTTTGATTTTGCATTGGTGTACTCGTAAACAATGCCGTCACCATAATTTTTCAAGATGTACCTTCGCTGATATTATAACCTTTTTGTGAAGAATTGTAAAATTTACTTGTACTTATGTAAATAATAAGCTTTACCAAATCTGCTGTAAACCCAAAAATTAAACTTTAGATTTTTGATTTTTGAATTTACCTAATCAAGAAAAATAATCGAGAGCTTGGAATCCGTCTATTTTTAAAGGGCGGAGGAAAAGCGTTTCATGTCGCGCAGCGAAACGGCGGTTTCAACCGCCGTGTTGGTTAAACGACGCATAGTTTATTAGACCTACGAAGCAGTTGGACTTTCTTAGGAGAAAATTGCCCGATTCGTTTCCAATTATGGTCATAGACGCTGATATTTTTGGTTTTAGTATTAGTAAAGCCGCCAATCCATCCGATGTCAGTTTTTCCTGCTTTTTCGGCAATAACTTTATCGCCGTATCGCAATCCAAAAGGAGTAATAGTTCCACCTTTGCGTTTACGAACACCGCCTTTTTCAGCATTATCAAAGTGCAAAGCACGACGGAAATAAGCAGGTCTAGTTATTACTCGAAAAACGCAATAAGTAATGTTAACATAACCTTTCCAACCCCTAGTATCACAGTTTTTTCTGGGAGTTACCCCATAGCGAACAAACTCGCTTGCAGCTAAAGCAATTCCATCCACTGCATGAGATTCTGGCACTTGGGCTTTTTTATCTTTGATTTTCTCTAATCCTAAATGTTGGCGAATTTGACTGGTTCCGTTCTTGTTTTTTTGCCAGCCATAAACGGTTTTAACTGGGGCAATAGATTTGAGTTTTTCTACACACCAATTTTGTCCAACCATGACTGGAGAAAATCCTTTACCCGAACGTGCTGCTTTTCTGCCACTGGTTAAATCTACATCGGCTTTAACTAGTTCATAAACAATGGTAGTAATAGGGAAAACTTTAGACAATTCTGTTATTATTCTAATTTCCATTTCCCTTGAAGCCCGAATAGATGGAGCTAGTTTACTTTTTTTGCAACGATTATTAAATCGCTTTTGCCTATGGGAGCGCTGGTTAAAAGGTACTTTCCTGTCAATTTTCCTGCCCCGTCGCACCTGACGTTGCAATGATCGACCTCTGACGTTTTTGATAACTTTTCCCCGTTTAATAACAGCAGAGCCAAGTCGTTCTTTAACACGCTCGAAAGGCAAAACCAAATGAGCAGTATAAAGGGTAAATTTAGCAGACTGTACGGCAATTCCCGTATAGTTTTTGCCAGGGTCACAACCAACCGATATTTTCTGGGTTTCGCGACCCGATGGTTCGGCCACCAAGCGAACATAATACAAACCCGCATCGTTCCAGTGGGAAGTTGCTTTTCCTCGTTGAACCCAATAACGCGCTCGCGATGCTTTTGTCGGCATTGCAGGAGAGCCATCAGGATTTTGGACAGGTACTCGAAGCATAAGAGATAATCCTTTTCGAGAAAGTTGTGTGTCCCTAAGACCACCAAAAGCGTTGTGTCCTGCAATAACGCAGTGCCTTTACCCAAAAAGGCCAACAGATAATCCAAACTAGGGAAACATTTGGAAGTGTTATCGCTTTTGGCTTATGGTCTAGCCAATTCTTAGTTAAGCGTTGGGTCGCTCAAGCTGCGTGGCTTCAGCCCGCAGAAGTTGACGAGGTGTGCCTTGGACACAAGCATCAGTTAATAAAGTCCCAGTCAGGTCAGCTTTTTCTACTAAAGCACAGAGCAAATTTGCTCTTTGTAAGTTTGTGCCTCGGAGTATCGCCCCACTTAGATTAGCCTCTTCTAAATCTGCCTGGGATAAGTCTGCACCAGAAAGATTAGCACTACTAAACTCTGCTTGAAACAAATTTGCTCTGATCAAATTCACTCCTCGTAAGTCAGCTCCCCGAAAATCAAGACCACTGAGGTCTAAATCATTAAAGATAGCTCCATTTAAGAATGCTCCTGCAAAGCTAGCTTCTCTAAGTTGAGCATCGATAAAAATAGCACCCCTTAAATCTGCATTACGAAAGTCTGCTCCTCTCAAGTCAGCAGCAGTAAAATCTACAGCCCGAAGATTAGCCCTTAGTTTTGCTTTCTGTAGATTTGCACCAGCAAAATTAACTCCAACCAAGTGAGCTTGATCGAAGTTTACTTCTGGAAGTTTAGTTCCTGCTAAATCTGCACCAGGGAGGTGAGCATTTGCCAAAAGTTTGATTTTACCTGCTCGAATGGCTGAAATATCAGGAGATGTTAATTCATTCATCTTTAATCAATTTTTAGATGTTAAGTTTTGGCTTTTAGTTAACATCATCTCTGTCTGTTGTACAAGGAATAAAATGTCAACCAGCTATTAGAGTATTTTAAGCTTGATGTGCCACTATGACATACCACTTGCCTATTAAATTTTGCGTTTAAAGGAATTAATGTACGGATGTTTTTGCACTAACAGCTTCTTCTAACCACACATTAGGTAATTGACTTGGCCTTTGAGGTAATTGCATTAGACCCATTTCTGTTAATCGAATCACATTACTAAGAGTTTCGACTAAAGTAGGATCAAAATAAGTACCACTACGATTGCTACACTTTTCTAACGCCTCTCCTAAACTCAGAGCAACTCGTTTACCTCGTGGTTGTGTCAGCTCTTGGAAGTAAGAAACTAATCCCAAGATTCGAGACTCTATAGATATTTCTTCTTCTCTGAGGCCATCTGGTTTACCACTACCATCCCAGTATTCCAAATGATGAACAATAATTTTGGTCACAGGTGCTAATTCTGGCATTGCTGCTAATAACTGACCTCCAAGGATACTCCTTTCCTGCCAAAAACTTAAAGTTGCATCATCTAATTCATCTGCTGTGTTAGTAAATATTTCTTTTGGTGCTGAGGTTAAACCTACTCGAAACAATAATCCAGCTAACCGCAAACGTCGTAACCGCAGAGTAGGTAAATCTAACATTTGCCCTAAAGTTTCAGATAAAGCTGCTACTTGTAGAGATGCTATAGAATTTGTTTGGTCACGTTCATCTACTTTCTGCGCCATCCGTAAAAATGCCTGCAATTTGTTAGCATTGAGGTTGCGACTTACTCGTAATGCTTGACCTTCTAATTCCCAAAGTTCCCTTGTTTGTCTATTCATGGCAATCATTTGTTCCTGAGTTGTTTGCAGGTAAGAAACTATTCTAGAAACTACATCACTCATATCTGTAGGTGCCATACCTTCATTCTTGAGAATTGCCTGATGTTGTTTTTGAATTGTGTCTGCTAGTGCAGGATTATAAGGGCGACATCTTTCTGTAAGTATTTCTGCTGCTTTTGCCACTAAGTTTCGATCAAACGTCCATAAACCGTAGAATTTTCTCTCTATATCTACAGTTGGTTTGCCGTGGGGTAAATATTCATCTTCAGATAGTTCATGGCAAAGTACCATAGCTGTATAAGTGGGAGCTAGTATGATTAAATTCCATTCATTAACCAAACTATCAGTTGTTTCAAGATTAACTAAAGAGACATTTTCTAGGTTACTTGTGGGATGTTTCGATAATCCACTATCTGGTACTGCACCAATCATAATATGAGAACTACATTGAGCTAGTTCTTGATAACGGTCTGCTTCTTGCAGATACCATTTTCCTTGTTGAAATGTTACTAAAACTAATGGTTTTCCTTCCGGTTCTATACTGCAAGTTTGCAATATATGGTCTTCTAAAGCATGACATAGAGCCACTAATGTATTTTTGAAATAAACTCCATAACTAGAGGGGAGTTTTCCTTCCGGACTAGCTTCTTTTAGTTGATTTAAAGTTGATTCTGGATTCATTCTAAATGATGATTATTTTATATATTTGTATTTGCTTTTTTATTTAACCTTTAGTATTAAGATAATTGCATTATTTTATTTATACATACTTTTATTATTTTGTCAAGTATTATCAAGTATTTATGTGCCAAAAAAAGTGGTAAAATATATGCGAATATAATTTAGGTATACAGCTATGACAGTGTATCAAGACAGGGAAGCATTTATTCCTTATTCCCGCAGAGATATCATAGAACTTTGTATTAAAGATGGTAAATTACCAGAAAATTGTCAACAAAAATTCAGAGATTTTTGTTCTATTCTGCTGGCATATTATCATTTCAAATTACATAAAACACTGGAAGTATTAAAGGAAAATTATGCGCCTTTTAATCCGGATGCTAATACTAAATATATTGCTGATTATTCTGACTCAGAATTAGCGACAATGAAAACTAAAGTAGTTCAGAGTTTTGCAAAAATATTACAACAAGGTAATTATTATCCCATATATAAGGCAAGTTTAGAACGTGCTTTTGACGAAATGTCACTAATCGAATTGAAAACATTTATTGATTTCAATGATTTTGAAGAAATGGTATGTTACTGTCGGGGAGATATTTATCAGACATATAGTTTTAAGAGGTTTTTCCGAAAAATTGAAAAGGAAATTAATATTTTTGAAAGAGTAGCTGTATTAATTAAGTGCAAGGATAAAGACAAGAATAATACTTCTGAAAATCCTCTGGAAGAGTCTAATTTAATTGCTAGTAAAATTTATATTTCTCTCTACAGAAATATCCCGAAAAATGATATAGCATTTCTATTTCCTAATGTAAAAGTTAGCATGACTTTGAAAGATCGTTTGATGTTAATAGTTCCTGCTATTGGTGCAGCAGTACCTATTGTATTGAGAATTGTACCCCAATTCTTATTAATTATTGGGGTAATTGTATTTTTGGTTCTCGGTCCTGATTATGTGGAACAATTAAAGTTGAGAGCTAATCCGCAAGATGTGAAAAATATGACAGGAATTTTATTGGGTTCATTATCTTTATTGGTGACTTTAGGAGGGTTTTGTTTTAAGCAATATAGTCAATACAAAACTAAACATATTAAGTTTCAAAAACAGGTGACAGAAACTTTATTTTTCAAGAATCTTGCTAATAATGCTGGTGTATTTCAAACTTTAACTGATGAGGCTGAAGAAGAGGAATGTAAGGAAATTATTTTGGTTTATTATCATTTATTAACGAGCAATACGTCGCTAACTCCAGAACAATTGGATGACAAAATTGAAGTCTGGATGGAGGAAAATTTTGATACAAAAATTGATTTTGATATCAATGGACCGTTGAATAATCTGACAAAAATTCAGGGCAAAATTGTCAGAGATGGTGAAGATGAGGATGAGGTTTCAGAGATACCATTATTAACCTATGATGAAAATGGTTGTTGTCAAGTTTTACCTCTAGATGATGCGAAACAATTAATAGATTATATTTGGGATAATGCGTTTCATTATGCTTAAGGAAGTGCAGATTAGGGGAGTGAGGGAAGTGTGTGAAGTGTAGGGAGACGGAGAAGTTTTGAGCTATTTATTGTATAAAAAAGTATAGTTTTGTTGAGATTTTATACTGAATAAAAATGATCGCTCACTCCTTTGTTAAAAACTTACCCCTGTAAGGAGTAGGGGAGTAAGGGAATATAAACACAACTGTAACTCAATAACTTGAGAAATTTGACAAACGTTATAATAGTTAGTTATTTAACAATAATAGAGGTAATTTGTGAAGTTCTCTCCCGTTAAATCAAGGATTATAACAGGAGCTTCTAAAACAAAGATAATTGAACCCAAGTTTCAAAAGTTTCTTGTTTCACGGGCTGACTAATGTCTAAGCCTCCACAAGCAGACAAGATGATACCCACCTCGTTTAATGCTTTATTTAATATATTCATTGCAGCGTTTTCATCTCTATCTAAAACTATTCCGCATTTAGGACAAGAATGAGTTCTAACTGACAAAGTTTTAGGTACTTTATGACCACAATTTGAACAATTTTGTGATGTATTGTGAGGAGTGACTTTGACTACATGAACACCGCGTTTTACCGCTACTGCATTCAACTTTTCAAGAAAAGCACCCCAGGCTACATCATAAATTGATTTTGATAGTTTAGTGTTTCTAGCTAAACCTTTAATATTAAGGTCTTCTAAAGCAATTAAGTCATGCTCTTTAACTAATTTATGAGCAGTTTTATAGTGGAAATCTTCTCTTTGTCTAGCAATATGTTGATGCAACCTAGCTACTTTATTTTGAGCCTTTTTCCAATTATTAGACCCAGTTTCTTTTCTATCTGCTTGACCTTGTTTTCTAGCTAAACTAGATTGTGCTTTTCTATATAAATTTGGAACAGAAACAGTCTCTCCAGTATTAGTTGTTAAAAACTCTTTGAGACCTACATCAATACCTACAGCAGTTTTAATATTATCTGTAGGAATTTGACTAGGAACTGACTTATCTTCCAAACTAAAACTGACATAATAGCCGTCAGCCTTTTTGGTTAATGTTGCAGTTTTAATAGTAAAGCCTTCTGGAATAAGTCTATGAACTATAACTGGAATTGCACCAAATCTGCTAATGATAATCTGCTTACCATCAAATTTAATTGCAGCTTTAGGATGATTAACCCTACTAAAACTTAATGACCTTAATTTCCTAGACTTCTTGAATTTTGGTCTACCAAATCTTTTACCTGTTTGATCGGGAACTAACCAACGTTGCCAAGATTTGTCTAACCTTCTGAGATTATTTTGTTGTACTTCAAAATATATCTCTTTATATTCTGGAAACAGTTTTTTAGTCTGTTTTAATTCTCCTGACTGAAAATGATAATCTGGTCTAATAGGAATCTCACCAATAGGACTTGAAATTATTGAGCAACGGTCTACTCGACATCTAGTTCTATTTAACCAGTCTAATCTTTGACCTAAAGCATAATTCCAATGCCTTCTCAAAAGTTCTAACCAATTATCTATTTTGGTTATTTGTTCTTGATTTGGTTTAATCTTGTAGCTATGACTTATTATCATTTTCTTTCCTTTTCGACCAGAATTCTCTTATAATAGTTTGTGTAAAGTTTGTGTAGTCAAAGTGAAAAGGACTGGATTAAATTTACGAATAAGTCATAACAGATTAAATAACCTAAGGTTATATGCAGCAGAAAACGAAAAAACAATGACCCAAGTGATAAGTGATTTCATAGATTCATTAAAACTTAAAAACAAAAATAAAGAACAAAAAACTTGAACCTAAGAGGAAAATAGTTTATATGCTGGCTGTTTTCCTCTCACCATTAAATCATAGATTATAACGGGAGTCCCCAACAGCTATTCCTTGATGGAAGCTGGTTTAGTAGGTTTGGTGGGTTGGGGATTATCAAAAATTACTGACTCTTTGTGGGATACTGCCTAAAGTCAATGCATAATTTATAGGTAATTTATGGAAGCTGGTTTAGTAGGTTTAGCTGGTTGGGGATTATCAAAAATTGCCGACTCTTTGTGGGATACTGCCTGGGAAAAAGGAGGCAAAAGTCTCACTCAATCTCTGAAGAAAACAGATTTAGAAAAAGCTTTAAAATCCGGTGAAAAATCTATTGAGGTATGGGAAAAACAACTCCCTCCTCAGCAACTTTTATTCTATTCTGCTAAAAAGGATGGATGGAACGGAGCTAACAATTTTTTGAGCCAATATTTTGAACATTCTGCCGTTTTGACTGAATTACAAAAACCATTAAATAATCAAGGTAAGCCAGATATTGATATTTTAATTACTATCTTTCAACAGGAAGCTGAAGCTAAAAATATTCAATTAAATTTAGAAAGTATACAGCCGTGGATAGAAACTTTTGTTAATGCTTATTTTCAACAAACCGATACTTATATTAAATTTCAGGTTGCCAAACAAAATTATTTTGAACAGTTAGCTAATTGGTTTGATGATGTGAAATTTGCTGGGATTTCTGTGCCTGGGCAAGAAGTAGAAAAGTCAGAGAAATTAGCTAACATTTTTGTCATGCCAGATGTGGTAGAGGATGTCTCGACGGGAGGAGGTTTTGAACAGGATTTATTATTAGGAGGAACTGGGGAACTGGAAAGGGAACTATTGGCAAATACCACTGGCAGGAAATTTTTAGCTTCGGAATTATTGACTCAAAGTCGAGGGCGTAAATTTGTTATATTGGGTGCCCCTGGTTCGGGAAAAACAACTTTGATGAGTTATTTTGCCGTGATGTTGGCAGAGAAACAGCCTCAATTTTTGGGTTTAGATACTGAAACTGACTGGTTACCAATTTTAATCAGGATGCGAGACTTAGCTAGACATCCAGATAAAAGTATTCTCGAATATGCTCGGATATTTGCTGAGAAAACCATGGCAGTGAAAACTTTACCGACGGGATTTTTTGAACATTGGTTGGAAGATGGTAGAGCATTAATATTGTTGGATGGTTTGGATGAAGTGGCAGAGGAAGGCAAACGTTATGATGTGGTTAGACGCATTGAGAATTTTTTAGGGCAGTTTGACAGAAACCGGGCAATTATTACATCTCGCCCGGCGGGGTATCGGCGCGACTTTTTCCGCACTACCGAATTTCCCCACTATCAAATGCAGTCTTTTGATGATGAGAAGATTTCGACGTTTATCAATAATTGGTATGACAGTCGGTTTAAAGATAAAGTGGAGGCGGAAAGGCGGAAAGAAAGTTTGCAAAAGGCGTTGGATGATAATGACAGGATTAAATTATTGGCACGGAATCCTTTGTTGTTGACAATTATTGCTTTGATTCATCGGTATCAGGCGGTTTTGCCGAAGGAAAGACATCGACTTTATGACAAGGCGGTGGAAACTTTGTTAATTTCTTGGGATGCGAATAAGGAGTTAAGTAGTGATGGGCGGTTGAAGTATTTAGGTTTGGATGACTTGCGCAGGTTGATGGAATTATTGGCATATTGGGTACATACTCAAGGAAATGTTGGCAATGGTGAAGGTGGTACTTTGATAGATAAGGATGAGTTGATTTCTCAGTTGAGTCGAGAAATTAAGGGGTTGAAGCAGGTGCAGTTGTATCAGGCAAAGGAAGAGGCGGAAAGATTTGTGGATTTGATTCGGGAACGCACTGGTTTGTTGAACGAGCAGGGGCAAGACTGTTATGCTTTTGTGCATAAGACTTTTCAGGAATATTTGTCTGCTGAGGAAATTGACTATCAGTTAGAGAATGAATTTGATTTTGGGATTATTTTAAATGCCATTCGAGAACATTTGCATGATGCTCACTGGCGAGAGGTTTTATTGTTGTTGATAGCTCAACAAAAGCCTAAAAATGCGGCGAAAGCTATTCGAGCAGTTTTGAATAATGGTAGTGAGTATGAGGAGTGGTTACATCGGGATTTGTTTTTTGCTGGAAATTGTTTGGCGGAAAATCCGAAAGGTTTGCGGAGTGTTGGTAGTGAGTTGGTGCAGGAGATTTTGGAGAGGTTGGTTGAGTTGGAGGTTAGTAGTGAAGAGAAGGTTGGCGAGAAAGTTCGGGAGCAGGTTTCTCAGATTTTTTGTAGTTTGTATGAAACTGATTTTGAGAGACAAGTTTTAGAGATGTTGAAAGGGCAGGCAGATTTGATTGATGAGGAAAGGTTACTGAAATATCGAGGAGAGTTAGGGGAAAAGGATGAGGTAATTACAATATTGCTAGCACGGCTTCAAGATGAGAAGCCTTTTGTGCGTGGATCGGCAGTTTTCACTTTGGGAATGTTGGGCAATAGTTCACGAACAGGCAATAGCTCACAAAAGGGAGTAGTCGGTAGGTTTCGAGAAAATAAGTTTTTAGTGCATAGAAACACAAGCTATGCTTTGGGCAATAGTTCACAAACAGTAGTCAGTAGTTTACTAGCAATGCTTCCGATTGAAAAAGACTCTGAAGTGCGTGGGTTGTTGGCCTACACCCTTGGCAACTTAGGCAATAGTTCACAAACAGTAGTTAGTAGCTTACTAGCACTGCTTCAGGATGAAAATTCTGAAGTGCGTTGGGGTGCTGCTGATGCCTTGGGTAATTTGGGTAATACTTCTGAGACTGTAGTTAGTGCTTTGCTAGAAAGTTTAAGTTTAAATGACAGTTCTGGGACTTGTTACAAAGCTGCTTCGGCGTTGAACAAATTATCTGATAATTCAAAGAAACTGGTTAATCAATTAGTAGAGTTACTAAACAAAGATGATTCCAGTTTTTACGCTGGAGCTGCTGATACTTTAGGCCAATTAAACGATAAATCTGAGATTGTAATTAATGCTTTATTGACAAGACTAGAATATCCAGATTCTAGTGTCCGTGTTAGAGCTGCGGAAGCTTTAGTTAATTTAGACAATAATTTACCAATTATTTTTAACACTTTAGTGGAACTGTTAGAAGACGAAAATTTTGTAGTCCGCAAAGTTGCTACCCGTACTTTAGGAGAGTTTGTAAATGGCTCCAATACTCACACTGTTGTTAATGTTTTGCTACTAAGACTTAAAGATAGTAATCCTGTTGTACGTTGGAATGCTGCAGTAGCTTTAGGCAAGTTAGTTAATAGCTCAGATACTGTGGTTACTTTTTTGCTACCACTATTGGAGGATGAAAATTTTTTTGTACGAAGGAAAGCAGCCTTAGCTTTAAGTAATTTAGGCAAAAAATCTGACAATATCTTCCCCATAATTATTCAATGGATTCAACAACATCAAGATTCAGAATATGTCGGCAGAGGTATTGATGTGCTGTGGTATTTAGTTGTAGGTGAGGAAAGTTAAGACGATGAGGCAGTCTGTCAAAATTAAATAATTAGGCTGTGGGAGTATCCTGCTCCCCTTATCAGTCAAAAATTCATTGATTGATTTTTGAAACAACAGTTGCGCAATAGTTGCCCTAAAAATCAACTAGGTCTTGCCGAAACGGGAGAGCGCGAGTTATCCAGTAGGGGAGGCCGTTCGCCCCTACCAATTGTAGAGCGATTGCCTATTCCCCATCCAATTCTGCCAACCAATTAGACAAATCTTCCAAACTATTAAAACTTAAAATTGCTCCTCCTAAATCTCCTAACTTTTCCATAGATAACTGTTGAATATTTTCTCGAATTATTTCAGTTATTTCTCCTGGAAACCTTCTCTCCAGTTGACCTAATATTAATCTCTGCATTGACAACTTACCAATTTCTAATCCTTCTTCTCGTCCTTCTTCTCGTCCTTCTTCTAATCCTTCTTCTCGTCCCTCCTGTCGAGCTAAGATAATTTCACCTGTACGGTCTTCCAAAAATATTTCTCGCTTATGTACTTCTTCTAATTCTTTTCTAGATAAATTTGCTGCACTTGCTCTATTCAAAGCTTTTTCTATCTCTTCAACTTCGGCCAAAGTATTAGGAATAACTTCTAAACTTGGAGCTTCCTTAATAAAATAAATCCATTTATCTGTGATAGTTTCTAACTCTTCTAATTTTTTCGGAAACTTTGGCAATTCTACAAATATCATTGCTACTTCTTCATCTACATATTCAAATAATTGCTCTTTCTCCTTAAACACAAAATGACTAATATATTGTGGTTTTTCCTCAAACATTTCAAAGTCTGTAATCGTCAAAGCAATTACTGGTTTTAATTTTCGGTATCCTTCTCCAGTTTTTAGTTGATTTCCATAAGTTTTACAAAGATTATAAACTACTCGCTTTTCAAAGGCAGGAACATTTAATACCTGCATTTCAATAATCACATTGGAGCCATTATTTAATACTGCTTTAACATCTAAATAACTATCTTTTAAATCTACTGTATCTCCAGGATTATAGGGGTCAATTATTTCCAAGTCTTGAATAATAGACTTGCCATAATATATCAAGGCATTTAAGAAACTAATCAAAATATCTTTACTCTCAGTTGAGCCAAAGATTTTTTTGAAGGCAAAATCTGTTTTAGGACTAATAAATCTCATTTTTTTAAGGGAGTTATTTCAGTTATCAGTTATCAGTTATCAGTTATCACTTGCCTCTATGGAATCAGGAGGCTTGATACAAGGAATATTCTCTTTATTTATCCCCTTAAAAGGGTCAGCACATACTCACAATTTTTCGGCAAAGAGTAGGGAGTAGGGAATAAGAAAAAATATCACTCTTTATTTGATTTTACCAAAAAATTCAAGTATAAAGCCTTTCCATTCATGGAAAAAAAATCAAAAAAATCCTTTTAGCCAATTCTCTTTTTTATAAGAAGAGGTAATTCTAAATTCTAAATTCTAAATTCTAAATTATTGAAGTTTTGACTTGAGCTGAGAGCTAATAGCTGAATGTTTAAAACTATAAGATGAAATTCGGTTATACAGTAATAGCAAAATTACTTCCTCTTAATATAGATGTTCTATTAAATACAAATTTAAAAATTCAGTAGTTCAAATTCTTTCTTTCTCCTGACTCCTGACTCCTGACTCCTGACTGCTCAACTCCTCAAATCCTTACTTTTCTCTTGCACCAATATTGCAGCATCAACCGCCGATAACCCAGAAACATCAAATTTATAAATAGCACCACTCCTTTTCTCCAAATCATAAGTATAGGTTTTATCGTAATAGTGCAGAATTAAATCTGAAGCTGCTGCCAAATTTCCCTCCCTCAGAAAATTAATCGTTTCTTTCTCTCGTACACCTCCCAATCTTTTGCGAATACGTTCGGTAGCAGCAATCAAATCATTAATATCCGCTTCTCCATATATTTCTACCAAAAAAGCGACTCTTTCCTGACGACTGCGACTTATTTCTATCACTGTAGCCTTTTCCATTTGTGCAAAAATATCCTGGGGAATACGACACATCCCAATACGTTTACTCTCAGCTTCGACCCATAAAGGTTGACTCCGGTCAAACTTCGCCCATTCCATCGCCACAAGATTCCAAAATTGCTCATTAGTAGGTTGAGGTAACTGCCCCAAACCACCAAAACTACTACCTCTATGATTGGCAAGAGCTTCCAAATCTAACACTTGTTCCCCCATATTTATTAAAGCCCGCAATATTTCTGTTTTGCCACTACCAGTCATTCCGCCCAAAACAATAATTTTTTGGGGAACTGAAAATAGAGAAAGCGCCCAATGCCGAAATCCCTTATAACCACCGATCAGTAGAGCAACATTAAATCCAGCGGTTTCCAGTAACCAAGCAACAGAAGCACTACGCATTCCACCCCGCCAACAATGAATTCTAACTTGACGATCTGGAGCTAAAATTTTGGCATGGGCAACAAAATCAGCTAATTTCGGACCAGCGATCGCTAACCCTAGTTCTACAGCTTCATCTTTGCCTTTTTGTTTATAACAAGTTCCGACTAGGGCACGTTCTTCATTATTAAATAGAGGGAAACTAACAGCTCCAGGAATATGACCTTGAGCATATTCAGCGGGACTGCGAACATCGAGAATAGTTCCCGGTACTTGGAAAAATGCGTCAGGTTTGAGAGATTTTGGCATATTTAGGAAGGAACAAGTTAGAAGGAAGAAGGAAGAAGTATAAATTATTCAGGACTTATGCAGGTTAACCCAGAAACCCGATTTCTTGTAGAAACTGGGTTTCTTTGTGTAATAAGTTCTGATTGGTATAAAATTCTATCATAATTTATTCAAGGAAGATGTTATGACTGCAGGCCAACAATTACGTCAAATATTGGAACAACCAGGAACTTTGGTGCTGCCTGGGGTTTATGATTGCATAGGAGCAAAAATTGTAGAACAAATAGGATTTTCTGCTATGTTTACCAGTGGGTTTGGCATTTCTGGTTCTACTCTTGGTCGCCCTGATTATGGTTTTCTCACTGCTACAGAAATGCTCTACGCTGTCAGGCGTATTACTGAGTCAGTAAATATTCCTTTAGTAGCAGATATTGATACTGGATATGGCAATCCCTTAAATGTGATTAGAACTGTAACTGATATTGTGAATATGGGGGTTGCCGGAATTATTTTGGAAGACCAAGAATGGCCGAAAAAATGCGGTCATTTTGAGGGTAAGCGAGTTATTCCAATGGCAGAACACATAGAGAAAATTAAAGCGGCGGTTCATGCTAGGGGTGATAGTGGTTTGGTAATTATTGCTCGGACGGACGCTCGTGCCCCATTGGGTTTGGATGAAGCTATTAAGCGGGGGCGTGCTTGTGCTGAAGCTGGTGCAGATGTAGTTTTTATTGAGGCACCTCAGTCTGTGGAAGATTTACAGGCGATCGCTACTGCTTTTGAGGATGTGTATTTATTTGCAAATATGATTGAGGGTGGAAAAACTCCAGTTTTATCGGGTAAGGATTTGGCAGAAATGGGTTTTAAAATAGTAGTTTATCCTCTGTCTGGATTATTTTCTGCTACTAAAGCAATGATAAATTGTTATACTCAATTGTTTGAAAATAGAACTACGGCAGGGTTGACAGATATTGTTTCGTTCCAGGATTTTGAAGAGATTATTGAAGTGCCTAAATATCAAGAGTTGGAGCAGAAGTTTTCAGTTGATTAAATTATACAGCGGATTCCACCTTGGTGAGATACACCTACGCGGGCAAGATGCCCGCACTACATTATTTTTGTACATCATTTGTCTAAAATATGCTCTAATATTACTTCTTACTTCTTCCTTTTTCCTTCTTCCTTCCCTAATTAATACCAGGAACTTTTTGATAGATTAATTCAATCTGGCAATTAAAATTTACACTAGCACAATTGACTTTTTCTCCCCTGTTATAAGTTTGATAAATCCAAATTAATTGTTCATTTTTCCGAAAACATTCTATACTCATCTGAGACTGAGTAACTAATAGATATTCTTGCAAACTTGTAGCAGTTTGATAATCAGCAAATTTGCCTCCTCTATCAAAGTTAGCTGTCCTTGGAAACAAAATTTATATGATTAAAGAGGGATAAAGAATAAAATCTTCATTTGAACTTACAGCGGTTTTCATATGAATAAACCACAATCATACTGATTCATTACTCCTTACTCCTTACTCCTTACTCCTACAAAATTTTTGTGGTTTACTCAACTCAAAAGCACTGTAAGTCCCGTTCATCACAAGTTACTGCGACATCAGGATAATAATAACAGTTAGCTTCTTATAGTCGAACTTTAATATCGGAAGTAAGTACAACACAGTCATTACCGCGCAGATGAAGATTCAGTTCTGTGACTAAATTACTAGCAATAATAATGTGGGGTTTCTTTGCACCTACCATTGCATAAATTTTACCCCGTCTATACTAATGTTTAATCATACTTTCTCGCTCTCCTCCTAAATATTCTTCTGGAGAAATATAGAATTGACTTTGGTTAACTATCATGGGGTTTTACTCTGCTATTGATACTGTTATATTAGATCAATAACTACAGTAATTTACCGAAATATTGTGGTTTAAAGCATCCCCTTTTAAGGGGATAATAAATCAAAATTTTCCTGTTTTTTAATCCTCTTCTTTTCAAAGAAAGGTAATTCTTAATTCTTGAAACATAAATAGTATATATGAAATTTCCTTTTTTTTCGTTTAATAAACCCTCTAATTCTCCAATAACTAATAATTTAGTTACTCCAATTTGGCATCTTGCATGGGGAAAAATAGACCAGATAAAGGAAAATATTTCTTGGCATGATAACCACTTGATTATTTATGATACTCAACCAACTTTTAGCACTAACCAAAGGTTTGTTGTTGTGGGTGATATTTGCTTAACTAATCTGCCACAACTACAAAAACTTTTAGATATTTATACTAGTACTACTCCTGCTCAAATAGTAGCAGAATTATGGCAACGTTGTGGCTTAGAAACTTTTTTACTGCTAGAAGGAATTTTTGGTTTAGCAGTTTGGGATAGAGAAGAAAAAGAATTATGGATAGGGCGAGATCGCATCGGTGGGCGGACATTATATTACACAGTAAAAGACTCTACTATTTGGATTGCTCCAAGATTAAAAACTCTTTCTCCCTACCATTCAAAAGAATTAAATTTAATAGCTTTAAGGAATTATCTTTGTTGTGCTTTTGTGCCTGGGGAACGCACACTTTGGCAAAAGGTAAAAGAATTAAGACCAGGAAATTTTATCCGTTTTACTGATGAATTTAAAACCTACCCACAATTGGCTTATTGGCGACCACAAACACAAGTTAAAGATGCCAATAAACCTATGGAATATCATAGTCAAAAATTACGTCTACTTCTAGATCAAATTATTCCTGAATATCTGCCAAATAATCAACCAATGGGAGCCTATTTATCGGGTGGTTTAGATTCGAGTTGTATCACAGCATTAGCAGCAAAAAATCATAATTATCCAGTACATACTTATTCGATTCATTTTGGTGAAAAATTACCCAACGAATTAGAATTTTCTAGTTTAGTTGCTCAACATTGTAAAACTCAACATCACATCCTAGAAATCACCCCAGATGATATGTGGAATAATCTGCCAATTACTATGGCAAATTTAGATAATCCTATCGGTGATCCTTTGACAGTTCCTAATTATCTTTTAGGAAAGTTAGCAACAGAAAATGTGGAAGTTATTCTTAATGGTGAAGGAGGGGACCCTTGTTTTGGCGGACCGAAAAATAAGCCGATGTTATTAAATAGTATTTATGGTTCTTTGCAGGAAGGAAAGCCGGATACTGTTTCATCTTATTTGAGTTCTTTTCATAAATGTTTTAGAGATTTACCTAAGCTCTTACAAACGGATATTTGGGAAGCTGTAAAAACAGAACCTTATGTATTTGAATCTGATTTAAATTCTGAAGCTGATTATTTGAATCGCCTGATGTTACTCAATATTAAATTTAAAGGGGCAGACCATATTTTAACTAAGGTCAATAATATGACTATAGCAACTAATTTAATCGGACTTTCCCCATTATTTGACCAAAGAATTGTAGAACTAAGTTTAAAAATTCCACCAAAATATAAATTATCCGGTGCTGATGAGAAAGCAGTATTAAAACAAGCAGTGGCAGACTTATTACCAGAGACAATATTAACCCGTCCAAAAAGTGGAATGATGGTGCCTGTTAACTTTTGGTTTCGGGAAATATGGCAGCGTCGAACGAGGAATTTATTGTTAAGTAAAAAAGCGGCGATCGCTCCTTATTTAAATCAAGATTTAATCAAAAACTGGTTGAATTATCAGGGGGATACTTGGAACCGTTATGGTATTAAACTTTGGTTATTAATCAGTTTAGAAATTTGGCTACAAGTCAATCGTAAATAAACTCATGTAGGTTGCTTCTCGGAACCGAAATCCAACAATTATTGGTAAGTTAGGTTGTGGAAGGAAATCTAACAGACGGATAAGATAGATATAGGTTTTTATTAGGTTGCCCTGCTGCTTAACCCAACTTATAGTATTACAATATTTAACCAAAACTATCAGAGGCAAAAAAAACTACATTTCGACTACTACTATCATTATCAAAACTAATAAAAATTACTCCTTCATCACTACTATCACTCAAATCTAAACTACTCTCTGAATCTGAAGTATAACCATTAGCTACTGCTTGAGTTTTAGCAAGACCTTGAGAAGCCACTTGTAACAACTTACGAGGAGAAAAAGATTCTAATTCAACATAAAATCCTGCCTCTAACCATGCTAGTTCATCTGTTGATAAAGTTTGTTTGACTGCTTCTGAAATTATTCCTGCTTCTCTTGCAAATTCATCTGATTTTAAAATCCACATATTCTTACTAGCAAAGACATTACGCGGTAACAATCCTAAATCATAAATAATTATATTATTTCCCAGAAACCAATTAGGGTTAGTTCGGAGTTGATTAATGATACTAACCCCGCGAGGAGTAGCACTATGAAAAGTATAAACTTTTAAATCGGGATTCTGCCTTAACATTTGCATTACTGTAGTAAATATATTTTGAGGATATCCATCAATACTTAGTACAGCACAGTTATGTTCAAAGTGGAAATTATTTGCTATTAAAAACTGAGCAATTTCAGCACTGTCACAAACAATAACTCGGTCAAAACTATATGCTGTAATTTCTGAATTTATTTGTGTTAGTTCCCTAATTTCTCTGGTGGGAGGTAAAACATTTGTTACTTTACCATTTATCCTTTCCCATCGACTTAAGCATTGGGTAACTTCACTTTTACTTAAAACAAATGATTGCGGTATTTGATTTTGAATATTTAATTGTCGTCTACCAAAATAAAGTAAAAATATTCCTAAAACATTTCCGAATATAAATAATATGAATTCTGTAGTTGTAAGAGTAGAAAATTTAAAAAACCAAACTAAAACACCAACTATAATCAATCC
Source organism: Dapis purpurea BLCC-M126 (assembly GCF_050015975.1). Taxonomy (NCBI): domain Bacteria; kingdom Bacillati; phylum Cyanobacteriota; class Cyanophyceae; order Oscillatoriales; family Microcoleaceae; genus Dapis; species Dapis purpurea. The sequence goes on from NZ_JBNHER010000156.1 coordinate 25,819, forward strand.
CCCACTAACTTGTATCGCTCTAGTAAAACTTCTTCTAGTTTTAGGTTGAATTTTCTTGGCTTTACTTGCCCAAATAAAGTATGAAATCAAGCTTGAAAATATGATAATAGGTGATAAAAAATGGAATTCCATTACTAGACCAATATTAACTGTAAATGGCAATAAAAAAATTGAACCAAATAAACATCCAAATGGAGTAATATTTTTCCTTCCAAAACGCTTCTCTATCAAATACCAAAGTTGCTTAGGAGTAAAAAACAAAGTATTTTCCGAAGAAATAGTCTGAAGAGAATTATTGAAAAATATATCTGTAAACTTACTCCCTGCCTTGGGGTCAAAAACAAAAGGATGACGACAATTTTTACATCTACCTCTGGTTTCTGTTCTTTCTTTTAAATTATTATCTGTTCCACATCTCACACATTTCATCTATTTGCTCCTAACTAAAAATTTGACCATTCAATAAAATATTATAATCTTCTCGCTGACGAATTAATCTATGCTGATTTTTCTCCAATAAAATTTCAGCAGGTCGGGGTCTATGTAGAAAATGAGAAGACATGACATAACCATAAGCACCAGTATCTAAAATAGCTAAAATATCTCCTTCCTTTAAACTAGGTAACTGACAATTTTTTCCCAAATAATCCCGAGAATAGGTTGTATTTCCACAGACATCTGTTAAATATAAATCAGATTTATTTACTTCTAGAAAACTAACAATTTCTCGATAACCTCCATGTACAGATGGTACAGATAAATTAGCCACAGTTGTATCAACTCCAACTATTTGTTTATCTTCCTGCCATTTTACAGAAATAACTTTAGTTAATAATTTACCTGAACCAGCAATAGCAGCTCGACCAGGTTCGATAATTAATTGAATTTTTTTATCTAATTTTTCTATAGCTGCTGTTAACTCTCTACCAAAAGTTTGCCAATCAAAAGCTACTCCATTGTGATGATAAGGATAACCAAAACCACCTCCAAAATCTAAATATTCCCAATCGGGCAAAAGTTGACAAATTCCTAATATTGGTTCAATTACCTGAGTAAAAGCTTTAGTCGAATTTGTACCAGTACCGCGATAAAAATGTAAACTACTTAGTTTTAAACCTACCGAATTTGTAATTTTAATTACCTCGGAAAATTCTTCTGGTCTAACACCAATCCTACTATCCCCTGTTAATTCTGGTAAATTCAATCTTAAGCCTAATTTTGGCTTGGTTTCTTCTGTTGATTTTTCAGCAAACTTATCTATATATATGTCACAAAATAGCTGTAGTTGAGCCACACAGTCTAAATTGAAAGTAGTGACTCCCCAATCAAGTAATTCTGCAAATTCTTTGGCGTTTAAATTACTTCCACTGTAGACAATTTTTCCAGGATAAAAACCTGCTTTTAATCCGAGAAAAGCATCTCCTGGTGTATTAGCATGAAGACCCCATTCACACTGTCGAAAAATTTGTAGTAAAGATACATTGCCATTAGTCACAGTAGCAAACTGAAATTGTTTGTGGGGATAAGCAATAGATTGAGTAATATGATTAATTGTCTCTCGCAAAATATTCCCATCATAAACATATAGAGGTGAGCCATAAATGGCTAGTAATTCCTGGGCAAATTCCCGAGAAAAAGGAGTAACAAAATTTTGCATATTTTCTACGATAGTTAACTAAATAAGTAGAGCAATCTAGGTCATTATCTATGTTATCAGTAGAGAGTATGTGATTGGCTAATATATCACTATCAACTAATCATACTAAATCTGTTTTAGAAAAGTAATATAGAATCCGGGTAATTAGGGCTTGCTGATTAAATCTCAAAGCATTTACAAGAAATAAGGTGCCTTTTTATGTCTGGAAAAACTACCTCGTTTTCAGCTCTTTATGCTCAAAAAGTTAGCATTTTGGGCGCATAGTTGAGCAAAAAAATTACTCCCCTACTCCCCTACTCCCCTACTCCCCTACTCCCCCGCTCCCCTACTCCTTAAAAAAGACTTTTTCAGCCAACCCTAATTAGTTATCGTATAGCCTTAGGAGTCAGGATTTAGGAATCATATGAGAATGGCTTCGATACTATTTTTTAAGTTGGAAATTATCTTTTTTGTCAAAGGAACATCTCCTGTAATGTCTTTTTATCGCCCTTATTATTCGTAACATTCTTTTTTAAAAATGGTATTACACATACTTTAAAGCTAAAAATCTGATGCTGTAAAAATTACAGGGAATAAAATTAGGTAATTAATTTTGCCTAGTGCAGGATGACGGAAATAAGTGACCAGTGACAAAATACTCAAAGCCTTACCAATCAAAACTTCTGAAGTCTGAATTCAGAATTCAGACTTCCGCATAGCGGTACTAGGCACTTAAAATTTTTATCATATCGAATTTAACTTTTAACTTGCTCGATCCACTTCCACCACCAAGGTGGTAACCACAAAGAATTATATCCAAAATTACTAATAGTAGATTCTCCTAAAATTGTCACTCTCCAAATTTCCCAAATCATTAATAACCAGAGAATTTCACCTACACGCCTATTCCTAATTTGTCCTCCTAATTTTCCTTGAATTATAGTAATAGCTAAATCAGAAATAAATCTACCTTCTGCTTGTAAAACTTTTGGGTTTAACCATTGCCTAATTTCTGACCATAATTCATTTAAACACCAGTAATTTAATGGTACTCCCATTCCTCGTTTTTCTCGCCAAACAACTTCTGGAGGCAACCAAGATTCGACAGCTTTTTTGAGTATATATTTCTCATTTGAACCTTTTAAATTAAATTCTCCTGGCAATCTAAAAGTCCATTCTGCTAAAGCTAAATCACAAAAAGGCGATCGCACAACTAATCCATTAGCAAATGCTAAATTTGTCGCCCTAGGATGAATATTTTGTGCACCTTTCAACATTAAACTTGCGCGACGTAGTTTGTGAATTAATCCAGAACAAAAAGTATCATCTAAGGCAGATTCTATCCATTTTTCTGCTGAGATATTTTGTACTGTTTGATAAAAATCTGGCTGAAAAATCTGCTTTTCATATCCCCATAATTTATGAAAAGTTGGCAAATATTGTTCGATGAAATTTTCTTGCCTATTGTAAACAGCAGCAGCAATAATTGGTTTATTTGTCCAACCACCAAATAATTGATCTCCGCCTTCACCGTTGAAAATTACAGATACTTCTTGACTGGCAGTTTGACATAATAAATATAAAGGTACTGTCACCCCATCGCCAAAAGGTAAATCTAAAGCTTTTACTGTAGCTAATAAAGCTTTTTTTATTTGCTTCCCAGTTACAGATACTTTCACTAAAGGAATATCTAAATGTTGAGCAACTTTTTCTGCATATTGCCATTCAGGAAAGTATTTTTCCCCAAAATCTAGTGTATAAGCACGAATTTTTATCCCAGCTTGTACTAATAAAGCTGCAACTGTTGAAGAGTCTAATCCCCCAGATAGAAAAACTCCAACTGGTTCAGAAGGTAAATTAATAATTTGTCGATAAACTACACTTTTTAGCAAAATTTGTAATTGCTTAATTGCTTCATTTTTGTCTTCAATTTGTACTAAACTTTCCCGCCATTCATATCGCTGCTGAGTATATGTTTCTGGGTGAGAAAAAATCTGTTCTACTCCTGCGGGTATTGCGAAAATATTTTCTACTGGAGTTAGGGGAGTAGGTACATAAGAAAAACAAGTATAACCATAAAATCCAGCAATACTAACATCTGGGTTAGAGATAACAGATAATAAGAATTTTAACTGAGAAGCAAACCAAATAATTTTTTCTATCTTTACCCAATATAAAGGTACTCTGCCAAAAGGTTCTCTACCTAAAATTAACTGATTATTTTCTAGCTTTACCCAAGCATCTATACTATCCGAAAAACCAGAAGCAGAGATAGAAGCAATTAAACTCTTACCTCTGGTTATTGTCACCTTTTTCGGACTAATATAACTAACCCCACAAATAATTTTTCCCAGGGAAAAATCCAAAACTTTGGTGTTTTCTTCCCCAGTTACTTTAGCGATAATATTATTTAATTCTAGGGAGAAACCATAACCCCAATAACCAATAAATTGATATTGCACCTAACCACAAAATTCTACTTAACTGTAAACTCAGTTTTACTGATAGAGCGATCGCCTAAATACATCTTTACCTGCCATTTTCCCACAGGTGAACTAGGATTAAATTGATACCTACAATAAGTCGGCCAAACTTCTTTATTAATTTGCTTAGTTTGATAACTATTTTGATGACTAATTTCACCATTAGGATTAATCCAGTCGCACCCTAAAGAAAGTTTTTTTCCTACTGGTGCATCTTGCAAAGTTACCCGATAAAATACCTCCGGATTTTGTTGACTATCTACCACAGTTAAAGTTTTTTTACCACTATTTGTTTCTAATGTCAATTGACTTTGACCTGGATTAGCATAAATATTTTTTAATGTTTGTCGTTGAGTTTGAAACCATAAGAAACTAGCAGCTATTACTACTACCAACCCAGAAACCACCCCTACAGTTATTAACTTATTCCGTTTTTGTTGTGCTTCTAGTGCTTCCCGTCGTTGCAATTGCATCATTGCCTCATCCACTAGATCAGTAGGTAGATTTAGCTCTTGCAAAATCTGCTGCATCTGCTCTCGGTTAATTTCTTCATCGCGAAGTTGAGATAACCGCTCAACTTCTCCTACCAGTTGAGTAAATTCTGCTTGTGTTAATCGTTCTTCTGTCATCGATATTAAGTTAGGAAAATTCTACTAATAGACATCTTCAATAATAAAAAATAAAATAAATTATTACACAAAAATTATCAATTATTTCACCCTACTCCCTATTCTCTATTTTCTGGAGATTTATCTTCCACTTATTTGTTAAAGATAGGAACAGTTGAAAAAAGATGGCGTCGCCAATTTACCTCAGTAGTTTATGGGAATGTATTAGCGCAATAAAATAGGGAAACTATAGTAGTTTAACTTAAAGATGAGACGTTTTTTCCTCTGAAAATCTCTCATAGCAAGAAAGCTTTATCTCAATCTAAAGTTAAATGACTATAGCAATCCTAAATAGGTCGTGACAAATTAAAAAGTTGAAACTCCCACCTGTTCCCTGTTCCCTATTCCCTAAAAAGCAGTAATATTTTTGCCACGAATAAAATAGGATTGCTATACATAATGACTATATATCTAAATAGAGAATCATGGAGAAAGGTTATCCTCAAGTTTTTGAAGAATTAAATAAAGTCTAAGTTTATAAGAACCCGAGAGAGAAAACCACATAAGAAAACCACATAAAAAGAAGCAAAATAACTCTTGATAAGTTTAGCTTTCAAGAGTTTAATTATATTAATTATCTGGGAAAATTTTAATTACTTCTGAAAAATTCTTGGGTCTTTAACCACTACTCTAAGAACCATTTGTTTCAATAAATCTAAATAGTCAGGAGTAAAAACTCCATTTTCCATTGCTTCTTTCAATGCTTTTACTTCTTCTGATTGAGGATTTGGATGATTATGTACTATCCAATACAAATAGGGAGATATTTCTGAATACATGGCAAAGATTTTTTCTGGGTGAGTCGTCTGTATCATTTGTACCATTGAGTTTAAATCAGAAATAGACTTTTGATAACCTTCCCATAATTTCTCTTTTTCCCAAGTCTTGGTATCTTTATTTAATTGATAGCGATTGTTTAAGAAAGTGGAAAATATCACCATACCTCCACCAACTAACGAGCTAATAACATATTTCCAACCATCAGGAATATCTGGGATAACCATTGGTTTTATTTCCCTCGATTTATATATGCAGTAACTAAATTATACAAAATGTATTTGCTTATAGAAGCCATTTGGTATCTTTGCACGCGATTAAATTTTTGAGTCAGGAGTCATTCGTGGGATAGAGGCAATACAGGAAAAAACAGGAAAAAGATTGAAAAATACTCTAATGCACCCCATCTCCCAATCTCCTCTAACTTTTAACTTTTATTTCCCATGTCGTTTTTGATGCCACTGCCAAGCATGAGCAACAATTTCTTTCACCTCTGGATATTTGGGAGACCAACCTAATACTTTCCTTGCTTTATCACTACTCCCTACCAAAACAGGTGCATCTCCTGGTCGGCGATCGCGCTCCTCTACCTTGAATTCTCTTCCAGTTACTTCCTTGACAGTCTCTATCACTTCCCTAACCGAAAACCCATTACCATTACCTAAATTAAAGATATCGCTGTTACCTCCATCTAACAAATATTTTAATCCCAAAACATGAGCATCTGCTAAATCACACACATGAATATAATCTCGAATACAAGTACCATCAGGAGTATCATAGTCTGTGCCAAAAATTAATATAGAGTCTCGCTTACCTAATGCTGCAAATAATACTAGGGGAATCAGATGAGTTTCCGGATTATGATCTTCTCCAGTCAAACCATTGGGATGCGCTCCCGCTGCATTAAAGTAGCGAAAACAAACCGACTTAAAATCATAAGCAACCTCAAAGTCTGCAAGTATTTGCTCGACCATTCGTTTACTCGCACCATAAGGATTAATCGGATTTTTTGGATGGTCTTCAGGAATAGGACTGGTTTGCGGTTCCCCATAGATAGCAGCAGTTGAAGAGAAAACAAACTTTTTTACATCTGCTTTGAGCATCGCTTCTAATAATGTTAGTGTGCCAAGTACATTATTGTGGTAATACTTTTGGGGATCTTTGACTGATTCGCCGACAAAAATATATGCAGCAAAGTGCATCACTGCTGCAATGTTGTGAGTAGCAAAAATTTTATCTAATAAGGAGCGATCGCTAGTATCCCCAACAATCATTTCTACTTTCAGGACATTTTCTACAATATCCCGATGTCCATAGACAAGGTTATCCAAAATTACTACATCATAACCTGCATTTTGTAAAGCTTGTACTGCATGGGAACCAATATATCCTGCTCCCCCAGTTACTAAAATAGTTTCCTTAGTTTGTGACACTTTTTCAGTTTCCTTTTAACTGTTAATTTAGTAGTTCCCCTAAAATAAATATAGGTAGGTATAAAAAATAAGTTTTTACTTCTACCTCTAATAGTCTGTTAATTTGTTGATAATGTGAGGGTCTTGCTCACAACCGGAGCTACCCAAAAATTAAATTTTGACAGGCTAATATAATTATTCTAATTCTTTCTTGTTACTATACATGAAAATATTTCCAATCCCCAAAAAAAAGAAATTGGAACTAGAGAAAACCATTTTAAATGTGGAACTTTGTGTGTTATGCTTCTAGGATGAAGTGCTTTTTTTCAATACCCTTTACTCCCTGCACTCCCCAGGACTTTGAAGACAGGCCATAGGCATAAAACTACTTATTGCTAATAACAACAGGCACAAGCTAAACCACCCCAAAACCTAGATAGACTACCAGGCATACTCAGAGAAGATAAAGACAAATTCTGTTCATAAGAAGAATGTATGGTTTGTTTTGACTGAGGAGGGGATACAAAACTGGTCTTAGTATCATTATGATAACCACCAAAATACTTCACTGGTGACCAATCAGGACTTACAGGTAAAGGTGGAGGAGATAAATTACTAAATTCAGCACTCGCATATACAGTTTTTCCATCAACAATAGTTATAACTGATTCTAGATGTTTAATTGCCTCTTCCGGTACAGAGAAATAGTCTTCTGATAACACTGCTAAATCCGCCAATTGACCAGGAACGATTGCTCCTTTATTACCTTTTTGATTAGAGAACCAAGCAGCAGCGGTACTATATAACCTCAAAGCATCCATACGATCCAAGCGATTAACTTCAGGATAAATAGTGGTTCCTCCGACAGTTTTACCCGAAACCAACCAGTACAAACCCACCCAAGGATTGTAACTCGCTACCCTCGTACCATCAGTACCTCCAGAGATGGGAACATCCATTGCCATAATTTTTTTAATCGGAGGAGTATTACTGGCAGCGTCCAAACCATAAAGATCTGTAAAATATTCTCCTTGAAAAGCCATCCGATGTTGAATAGCAATACCACCACCTAAAGCCTTGACTCGCTCGATATTGCGATCGCTAATCGTCTCTGCATGGTCTAATATCCAGTGCATTTCACCAAAGGGAACTTCCTGATTAACCGTTTCAAACACATTCAAAAACCGAGAAATTGACTCATCGTAGGTAGCATGGAGTCTAAAAGGCCATTTATTCTCAGCCAGAAGTTTAATCACTTCTGTTAATTCTGTTTCCATTTGCGGATTCAGATCCGGACGAGGTTCGGTAAAATCTTCAAAATCTGCAGCCGAGAACACCAACATTTCCCCCGCACCATTAAGCTGATAAAAATCGTCTCCCTGACCAGGATTAGCAATTGAAATCCATCTTTCAAAATCTGCTTTTTTTTTTCCTGGGTTTTGGGTAAACAGATTATAAGCAACCCTAACTGTCATCAATCCTTCTTTATGGAGTCTGTCAATAATTTGATAGTCATCGGAAAAATTTTGTCCTCCACCACCAGCATCGATGACGCTAGTAATTCCCAAGCGGTTCATTTCCCGCATATAATGACGACTAGAATTAATTTGGTCTTCTAAAGCTAACCTCGGTCCTTGAGCGATCGCAGCAGAAGAATAGTAGCATTGGGTTTAGCAATTAGCATTCCTGTAGGATTCCCTTTACTATCCCTTTCAATTACTCAATGAGGAGGTGGCGTCGTATTCCTGTCAATTCCCAAAGCTTTTAACGCTGCACCATTAAGTCAAGCACGGTTGTAAAGATTCAGCACAAACACTGGAACATCTTGAGACACCGCATTAATTTCTGCTATTGTAGGCATTCTGCGTTCAGCAAACTGAAATTCACTCCAACCACCAATCACTCGCACCCATTGAGGAGCTGGAGTTCTGCGAGCTTGTTCTTTGAGCATTCTTAGGGCATCTGCCAGAGAAGGAACACCATCCCAGCAGTTCCATATTGTAGTTTAAACCACCACGAATTAAGTGAGTATGACTATCATTCAAACCAGGAATTACAGTACGGCGATTAAGATCGATAACTTTTGTGTTATCTCCCTGATAAGCTATTACTTCTTTTTCTGTACCAACCGCGAGAAAACGATTATCCTTAATGGCTACAGCTTCAGCAAAAGAACGTTTATCATCTTGGGTGGCAATACGAGCATTATTAAGGATTAAGTCAGCTTTTTGACTGGTGTCGGCAGGATTTTCTCCCCCAGATTGGCACCCATGTAGTAAATAAGTAGAAAATCCTGTTGCTAGAGCCAACTTAAAAAAATCTCGTCTACGGAACTTTTGGTAATGATTTATAAATTTCAATTTTTTAACTAAGAAAGCCTATTTGATAATTCTATACTTAAGCATTTTTGATTTCTCAATAATATCTCTAACATTATAGTTTTTGAACACTGTATATATAGTTTGAATATTGTGTAACCCATGTAAGGTTGATCAGGATGAAATTAAAGAATTTCAGAAACTAAAGGTGTATTGTCTATTAAGTCCATTTTCAAAACTGGTTGTCAGAATTGTTGGCAGGTTAAAGAACTTAGCTGATTCTGCCACAGCTAAAACATTATTTTTAAATTTATTGGGAGAATAATCCTGTACTAAGGAGATTAGGCCAGCCTAATGATCGATCAGTAAAACAACTGCATTTTCTTTTGATAAACGCTTGTACTGGTAAAAAGTAGTCATATTGATTTTTTTAGGCGTTGCATATTTGCCGGATGAATTACAGTTTTAGAGAAAGAGGAAGTACAAAGATGGGACTTACTTTTTCTACAAAGATTCATTCCTTGTTTTAGCAATGCCCTTTACTTATAATTATACAGCACAAGATTTCCAATCCCCAAAATAGAGATTGGAAGTTAGAGAAAACTACCATGAATCTGGAAACTTTTGTGTTATGCTTCTAAGGCAAAGTGTTTTTCAATCACTTCAGGAATTTCTGCTGAATTAATCCGACTGTATTTAGCTTTGTTCGGCATAATTACCATATTTGGTCCTGCTTTGCACTTTTTCAGGCATCCGGTTTTCTTAATTGTCACCTGGTTTTGTAAGCCCCGATTGCTAATTGCTTCAGATAATGCTTGACAAACTTTGCCTGCACCTCTTTTTTGACAATCAGATTTTTGACATACCAAAATCTGAGCTTTTTTACCAGCACATTTAGCTCCAGTTACTTTTTGAGATTTGCTACACATGTGCTCAGTTTCTGGCAATCTTAGCTCTATGAGTGGGCTAGATGAATTATCAACTAATTGCACAGTATGATTTTGGCATGGTGTTGTTGAATTTTTGCTAAAATCTGGTATAATTTTAAAAGCTTTCAATTCTTCTTCACCAGTTTTTTTACAGACTGTCATTTCACCAGTCATTTTCACCCCTAAACCTGGTATTAATACTGATGAAAAATTCTGTCGTAAACGCTTGGCTACTTTGACAACATAATTATTTCCTGCTGGTGTCTCCACATGAACATATTTCACTTTATAGCCATCTTTGATGGTAACTTCTTGAACTTTTCCTTCCAGACTGAATTTTTTCTGATACTTCTTAAATTTAGACATTGTTGGTTGCTTTCGCTTACTAATGGTTATCTATGTGGCTTGGGATAGGTTTAATTACTTTAGGTAAAAGTTTTGTATCTCTACAGATAAATACATTACTTTTGCCCCTATCTAATTCATGGTATTAATTCAGGATATTAGCTAACCTCCCAACAACTTTGTAACAATTGCACCAATTCGTGACGATTAGCTGTGAATTGTTTTAAAACACTTTCGAGTTGGTTAGCTTCATTTGTGTTTTTGAGATTTACCTGCAATGGCTTTTGTGCTTCACACCAACAATCAATATCTAACTCTTGTAAGCGTCTATAGACTTGCCATCTATCTACACAACTTACTTGTAAAATTTCACAGGTGTCTGGCCTCTGGTTGAATGTACTCATTTTTTTACAATTGAAATATATTAGCACTAAGTTTATTTGTAAGCTCTGGTGGAAGTGGAGTATGTTTCTACCAGTAAACCTTTATTTGTAAGTATACAATACCTAATAAATTTTCTCAATAGTCTGATAAAAATTTAGTTGTTAACTCACAATATCTTTTATCTGTGAACCTGAGTCAGGTTGACTCTCCTATTAACTGTGGTAGACTTAAGACTATTACCAATAAAAAAGCTAGATAACTAGCATTAAACTAAGTTAATTGACAGAGGAATAAATAATATGACTACAGCAACTCCAGTACAAGTATTTGGTCAGATTGCAGATAACCCAATTGGATTAGAAAAAAGTGTTACTGAACCTGTATGTGAGGGCATGAATATAGCTTTGGCCAGTTTCCAAGCTTTATACCTCCAATATGAAAAACATCATTTTGTTGTAGAAGGAGCAGAGTTCACCCAACTGCATGACTTCTTTAAAGAAAGTTATGATGATGTAAGAGATCATGTCCATGAGTTGGCTGAACGCCTAAATGGTCTTGGTGGCGTTCCAGTTGCTAGCTTTACTAAGTTAGCTGAAATGTGCTGCTTTACTCCGGAGGAAGATGGCAGCTTTAACTCTCGTACTATGCTCGAACATGATCTAAAAGCAGAACAGGAAGTAATTAAATTATTACGTCGTCTTGCTGGACAAGCTGACAGTTTAGGCGATCGCGCTACTCGCTATCTCTATGAGAAAATTCTACTCGAAACAGAAGAGCGTGCATATCATTTAGACCATTTCCTTGCTCCAGATACATTAGTAGTATTGAACTAGGTTAAATATTCAAGCTAACAATTTAACTTTCGGGAAAATTATCAACATAGAATCGGCAGGTAGATGCAACACCTGAATTTTTGTTTGTAATATAATCATTTAAACTAGCAAAAGTCTTGATCTTGGTAGAATTGGCAGGCAAAAATCAGAAATTAAATTAGTCATATTTTGCCTGTTAAACTTCCATGAGGCAGAAAATACAAGAATATTAACTGGCAGAGAGATACACCCATCTCCTCTGTCAATTTTTTTTTGCTAGATGAAGTAGCTACTAAACGAAGTATAACCCTGTTGCAAAAATTTAGCAACTACCCTGGACAAAATTTAATTTTTGTAAAATAGATCACTAAATTTGTTGATTAATCAACTGGAATGATGTAAAGAAAAAAATTGACTGTCCATTTCACAACAGCACTAATTGACCAGTAAATCCAATATTTTGCTTGCTAGGAGTCTTCAAGTCAGTCAGGCCAGCTAAAAAAGCTTTTTTCTTCCTTCCTGTCCTCTATTTTCCTGCGAAAACGCTCCACGGACAGAATGTAAGACGCACATCTGACAGTCAAAAGTAAGATTTCATAGACTCAAAACTTTGACGCTACAGTAATTTGAGGAAATTATTTCACATCTAAAGACTGACATTTCCTGCTAAATACTGCGCAAACAAGCATTTTTTCTTCCAGAAAATTTCTAAGTAGCATTAAGACAAATTAATTATAGAAAGAGTCATTATTGTTTGTAGAGAATGACAGAGGAAAACACCTATTTTTATATTGGCTAGTCCATGTATCGTCGGCCTCAAGATACAAGGTTTGTTCTGTAAACCCCACATCCAATAATATTGGATCTTTAATCGCTTCGTTTCTGCTTAATTTGGCCTAATTTTGGACGACTAAATGTGATTATAGGCCAATATGATTACCATTACCGAATAATTATTAATTATTAATTATTAATTAAATAATTCAGGTTTAAAGC
>NZ_JBNHER010000157.1:0-6937 GCF_050015975.1 Dapis purpurea BLCC-M126
CTTACTCATTACTCCTACAACAGTTTTGTGGTCTACTCAACTGAAAAGCGCTGTATTGCCTCTCTCTATATCTCTCATTATTTCAGGTTACTGACTTTATAATTCCTGACTCCTACTAAAACAAATTAATGTAGCAATCTTTTTTGAAACTTAGGCATTCAGCTATTAGCGGTCAGCATTTCCATTTTTTATGCGGAGCTAACAGCTTTTTTTGTGAATTACGAAAATACATTCGCCATAGATACTTTGGTTTTCAGATGCACTTCAACCCATCTTAAAAATGGGACTTCAGTCTTTCAATATTGTCATCAGACTACATTTTGTCGGAAGCTAAAAGCTAACTGCTGAATGCTTACTTTGAAACTGGTATAACTTTAACTCTTAATTTTTCACTTTTGACTTAAACTATACTTGTCTATCAAAGCATCTCTTGCTTGCTCTCGGTCATCAAAATGAATTTTTTCTGTACCCAGAATTTGATAATCTTCATGACCTTTTCCTGCTATTAATACCCCATCTCCAGGTTGAGCTTCCATAATAGCAGCATGAATAGCTTGAGAGCGATCGCCCATTACCAAAGGTTTAACTTCTGGGGATATTCCCTCTACAATATCCTGTAAAATTTTTTCCGGGTCTTCAGTCCGGGGGTTATCAGAAGTCACCACAGCTAAATCTGATAACTCAGCAGCAATTTTACCCATTTTTGGTCGCTTAGTGCGGTCGCGATCGCCTCCACAACCAAACACACAAATCATTCGACCAGGAATAAAAGGTCGTGCTGCTTTTAGCAAATTTTCTAAACTATCAGGAGTATGAGCATAATCAACAATTACACTTACATCTTGCTCTTCATTAACCTGTACCCTCTCCATCCGACCAGGTACTCCCGGAAATTCTGATAACTGAGCAACCACCATCGCCAAATCTAAACCCAAATGTAAAGTTGCTCCCACCGCAGCTAACATATTAGATAAATTATATTGCCCTACCAACGGTAAACTAAAAGGAATTTCACCTTGGGGAGTATGCAGAATTCCTTTAACTCCAGTGGGTTGATATTCCAAGTCTGAAGCCCACAGATCGGCAGAAGTATTGCTGGTGCTATAGCTCCAAACTTGTTCCGGTTTCATTCTGGCGATTAACTTTTGGCCGTAGGGATCGTCAGCATTAACTATAGCACGACCCTTGAGATAGTCTAAGCTAAACAACAACGCTTTTGCCTCAAAGTAATCATCCATATCTTTGTGATAGTCAAGATGATCTTGAGTCAAATTGGTAAATACTGCCACCTCAAAACTACAACCCCAAACACGTTTTTGATGTAGAGAATGGGAACTAACTTCCATAATTCCATATTTACTCCCTGCTGCTACTGCTTGTGCCAATTGATTTTGCAATTCTACTGGGAAAGGTGTGGTGTAAGCCGCAGTTTCTGCAAATCCTGGCCAACGCGCATAAAGGGTACCGAATAAAGCGGTAGGTAGTTGAGCATTATTTAGGAGAAATTCGACTAAATGGGTAGTAGTGGTTTTGCCGTTAGTACCTGTGATGCCTACCATTTTCATTTTTTGCCCAGGGTAGTCATAGAAAGCAGCAGCAACTTCTGGGCAAGTTTGACTCATGTCAGCAACTGGAATCACACACTCATTTTTGGCTTGGTTTTTTGTTGCTGCGGAATGAGAAACTATAGCTCCCACTGCCCCATTAGCGATCGCGCTTGACCAGAAGTCTCCCCCATCAACCCGGGTGCCAGGCATTCCTAAGAATAAATCCCCTGGTTGACAAGCATGGGAATTTGTGGCTAAACCTTTGATTTCTGTTTCTAAAGCTTGGTGATTATTGGTAAGTGAAATACTTGGAACTTTTGCTAATAATTCTCTCAATTTCATATTAGGAACTCCGATAGTTTTTTAATTTTTTTTTATCTAGAATTTTTACTTTATTTTTGCTTAATAGCATCTATAAAATATTTGCTAAACAAAATTTTTGTAAGGGCGGGTTTTATAGTCTGGTTATTAATGGCAGCCCAAGAAATCTTGTTCTTTAACCCGCCACTTGAACTTTTGATTTATGCAAGAAATTAGGCTGAACAACCATAAGGATTTTTTTGTTTTCTATAGCAAAAATTTACATATATTTTTGTAACATTTGCTGCAATTTTCTCACTGGCATTCGAGGAGATGGTCGTGGTATAAGCTTTTCGGTTGTTGTATCTGTCTCAGATACACAGAGTACGGGTACTTCATATTGATAGGCTTGAAACCAGTCATCACGGTTGGTAATGTCTCTAACCTCTAGGTTAAATTTACAGGAGTTTTCGGGGTCTTTCAGTATTTCTTCGAGTTTTTCTTGAAGTCCTTCGCAGAGGTGACAGCCTGGTTTACTATATAAGATCAAGTTCATAATTTAGATTAAATTCTGGAAAATCTGTTAGTTTAATTATTTTATAATTTAAAGTGATTCTCTATTTTGAATTTTTACGGAAAAAATAGGAATAGAAACCCTTTCGCAACCATACAAAACTTATGGACAAGAATAATTTCGTCAAATAGCTTTGATAATGGATTATTGTATATCTCAAGTCGATAAACTGTTAAAAAAAGAAAGTCTAACAGAAAAATCTACTTATTTTAATCTTCCTGGTAGTAAAATAGGAGGAGGACAAATTTGCTTTTAATATATAAAATTAACTAAGATCTTTAAAAAGATTACTGAATCCTAGTAATTACTTAATAGGTAATGTGGGTAAGTAAGTATAGCATCCTTCTTTAGGATTGATATTACCTCTACAAACCCATTCAAATATACTTAATATCATACCCTCGACGCTTTATCTTCTTTTTTCCTCCTATTCCCTACTGTCTACTTCCCATTACCTTTTGATGTTGGGCAAAAACGCTCCAAAATATTACTACGAAAATCCTCTAATTCAGTCGAGGGATTCTTAACTGTAAATGCTTCCGATAAAGCATCGGAAAATAAATTACGTTCAGCCAAAAATTTAACTTTAGCCAAAGCAATAGTTTCTGGTGTAGCTTTTGCTTGTTTTAAAACAGTATCAAGTTTTTCTAACTCTTGAGTAATCACCTGACGTTCAAGAACATCCATGACTCTAAAAGTCACTCGTAAAGTAGGAAAAGAATACTCAGAAGCAGTTGAATCAAATACTCTCCAATAATAGGTATGACCAGGTTTTAACGATTCCCCATCGTAAATAATTATTTGTTGATTATCTTGAACTGTTTCAGCCCACAAAACCTCCTGACTATTAGCTGGACGAATTGATATTCCCTCCAATTTTCCTTGCCAAATAAATGTCGGACGAGTATTCCAAATTTTTCCCTCGGCCTCTATTAAACCAGGAGAAACCAAACACAAACTACCACTTCTAGTAGTACCATCTTTGGGGGTTATTGGTGGATCTTCATCTGATTGATAAAATGAATCTTTAAAAACTTTTTTCCACTGATCATTAGTATGATTTTTTTCAGGAATATTTTGTGCTTTAATTATGGATGAAGCTGCAAAAATTGCTATTGTTAATAATAGGTAAAATAGCAACGAATTTAGTTTTTTATTCATAAAAATCATCTTGTTAATATTTTTTAATATTTTGAGAGTAACCATATAAGGTAGAAAATTATAGTAATTGAAATGATGCTATACTGCAAATATAGTATAGAGTGTTAAATTTAGGAACTACCCAAAGAAACATGGTTTTTACGACAAATCCTTAGTTTAAATAATAGACATCATGCTATCATACTATCATATTGTTATAACGTTTATACCGTTTCACGGAAGTTAAAAGTCAAAACTCATGCATTGAGTGCTAATTGATGAGGTTTCCATTTCTTGCGCAAAGGCTACGCCAACAGAATGTAAGACGCATATCTGACAGTCAAAAGTCAAAACTGAGATTTTATTGGCTTAAAACTTTGATGTTCCAATAATTTATGGAAATTATCTTACCTAAATGTAAGATACAGTAGTATAGCCTAAGTTTAAGAAATTGTTATTAGTGAAAATTAAAATCATAATTTTGGTCGTTAATCAGCTAAACAATCTTGAAACAGAACTTTCCGGAAGGAAAGTAAAGCGATCGCTAAAATTAAGCAAGATTATTTTCTAGATCGGATAAATCTTTCGCGATAGACAATTCTTAATTTATTAGAAGCACCACAATAAAATACCAATAAGCAGTTGCAATTGCTTTTGAATAAACAGCAATACTCGCTACAAATAATCCCTTTAACATCCTCAAGTCCTGAAATACTGAACCCTAATTTGTTACAATATTATAATTTCCGATTAACTATTTGTTCACTCTATATATGGGACAAAAATACACTAAATTATTTGTCAGTCTGTTTCTTAGCAGCTTACTGGTTGTCTTGTTTCTAAGTTGTGATTCTAACCTGACCTTCCCAAAGTTACAAAGAATAGATTCCTATGAAAAAACAGTTGTTGTAGTTGCCGAAGACCTGCGTAATGGTGGGATAATTGGTGTTGTGGTTGGTATTCAAGAAGCTTGTCAAGCTCTGAATTGGAATGTAGAAATTTTTGACATCAGCAGTTCAGCTACTATGCGTCATCAGTCTCTAGTGGAAGCATTAGCTCTCAAGCCAGATGGACTGATTTTAGTCGGAGGAGATACTGTCTCAATGTCCACATATTCTTATCTGAAAAAATTTGAGCAACAGCATATTCCTATTATGGGTTGGCATATAGCACCTTACCCAGGATCAATACCTGACACTCCTGTCCAAGTTAATGTGACTACTGATTCTCGTCAAGTAGCTTTAGCAGCAGCAGGATTAGTTCAGCCACAGGAAGGACAAACCGCTGGAGTAGTTGTCTTCACTGATCGCCGCATCAATATTGCCCTGGAAAAAGCTAATCAGATGCTTAAAGCACTAGAAGGTTGCGATCGCTGCATAGTGCTATCTGTTGAAGACATTCCCCTCGATCAAACAGCATTTTTAGTTCCTCCGGCCATTCGTCGTTTGCAGAAACGCTATGGGAAGAGATGGACTCATTCCCTAGCCATTAATGACTTATATTTCGATCATGCAATTAATGAACTGGTATCTAGCAATCTACCTACCCCGCTCAATATTTCTGCTGGGGACGGTAGTACCTCAGCACTGTTACGTATGAAATATGAGAGTTATCAATATGCTTCTGTAGCTGAACCACTTTTAATGCATGGTTGGCAGTTGGTTGATGAAATTCACCGTAATTTGATCGGAGATCCCCCTAGCGGATATGTAAATCAACCTTATGTAGTAACTCATAAGAATGCTGCTAGCGTGGTAAATTCCAGAGGTTTTTTTGAACCAGATCGCCCTTATCGCCAACTATATCAAGAAAGATGGAGGGAAAACCAAGGTGGCTGAGATGAAGGAAAAAAAGTTGAAATTTATAAACACCATCAAATTTAGGATGTTACTGGTGTTTGCTCTTACTATTGGGTTACTGCTGTTGATAACTACTTCCTCCGTCATAGTCATGCAGGTGCTTAAACAGACAGTAAATCAATTTTTAGAACAAGATTTACCTAGGGTAGAGCGAACAAGAAAACTTAATCATATAATCGAAAAAATTGCATCAGATGCTCAAAGACTAGCTGAGACTAAAACAAAATATTCCCTGAATCAAACCTATAAACAGATTGATTCGCTACTGATGGAACTTGAAGATATGAGCAATACTCTATCCAAGAATAGAGTAAACCCAGATATTATAGAAATGTTGCTCTTAGCCCAGCAAATTCGATCTAAAACCCAACTTGCTTTTCAGCTCATGGGAGCTTCTCTAGAGCTAGATCAAGAAAGACTAATCCTCAAAAATCAATTATTAGAGACTAGTGTAGAGGTATTGTCAGAACTGCAAACTACCGTTAATCAACTGGTGCAATTTTCTAACCAAAATACCCAAGGAATTATTGATGATTTTGAGCAGAAAAAAAACACTGTTTTTCAGATGGAGTATTGGGCGATAATATTCATTATAGTTGTTAGTATAATAGTGCTCGGAATTGTTGTAGTAATGCAATGGCAGATTGTTGAGCGTGGTTTTTCCCAACGCTTGGAGATAATCAGTCAATCCCTGGCTCGTGTACCCAAAACATCTGAGGAAACCAAGATTCCTGTTGTTGGCAACGATGAAATTGCCTTCATGGCTCGACGGTTAGAAAAGCTTCTAGAAAAAGCCTTACAAATTCAATTAATGGCAACCACCGATGATTTAACCCAGGTGGCAAACCGTCGCTACTTCTTTCAGCAGGTTGAGATCGAAATCAAGCGAGCGAGGCGTTCTGGTCGTGAAGCTACAGTTTTACTGCTAGACATTGACTTCTTTAAAACTATTAATGATACTTATGGTCATGACGTTGGCGATATTGTTTTGAAGACTGTCGCCCATACTTGTAAAAACTGCCTACGAATTACTGATATCCTAGCTAGAATAGGAGGAGAAGAATTTGCGATTTTTTCTCCAGAAACTAATCTTGAGCATGGTCAAGTTTTGGCGGAACGAATTCGGCAGATGATTGAAATGTTGGAAATTGAGCTGTTTGACAGCACAAAAGTCAAGGTTACCATTAGTTTGGGAGTTGCGAAGCTTTCTCCTTTATGTATGGATATCAATCGAGCGTTGAAAAAAGCTGATAGCGCATTGTATAGTGCTAAGAAAAAGGGACGTAATCAGGTAGTAGTAAATTTTGATTTATAGCACTTTGGTGCGGAATACTGAGGCAAATGTGCGAATAATAAGCAACAGGCAATAAAGCTAATATGATCTCAAATCCATATGATTAGGTTATACAAATTACCAAAAGTAAGGCTATACTTCGCTTATAGAACCCCTAAGCGTATCTTCATAAATATGCGCGTTAGCTAGGAGTTAGGAGACAGGAGACAGGAGTTCATTAATT
>NZ_JBNHER010000158.1:0-14857 GCF_050015975.1 Dapis purpurea BLCC-M126
CATTTGCACTCACCGATGGCAAATGTCTAGCGCGTGTCTAGTTTTCAAGAAGGTGAATCCCAACTAAGAGCTTAATTATAACTGTTCTAGGGAATATGATATTAAATATTTCAGGAGTGATTAAGTCAGACCTAAATGTTGACGCAAAGAATCACGCATAATATCTAAAGGTACAGACTGTTGTAACCATAATTCTAAAGCAGTAGCCCCTTGTTGAACCAACATTTCTAAACCATCAATAGCGATCGCTCCCCTCACCTGAGCTTGTCGCAGAAATTTAGTCGGGTTAGGAATATAAATTAAATCATAGACTATTGTTCCTGGTGACAAACTCTCAAACATCGCCTCATCCACTGGAGATCGATCAATATGAGGATACATTCCTACTGGAGTTGTATTCACTAACAAATCTGCCTGTGGAATTAAGCTTGATAATTCATCCCACTTATGTATTATTAAATTTGCTGGCAGAGGAGAATTCACCCAACTTTGCTGAAAAGCAGTTAATTTATCTTCCGAACGACCAACAACATGAATCTCTGCAAAACCTAACTGAGCGCAACCCGCTACAACTGCACGAGCAGCACCACCATTACCTAAAATTACTGCAACTTTTTGATGCCAATTCCAATTGTAGGTTTGTAGTGGAGCAAGAAATCCTACCACATCTGTATTCGTCCCCGCCCATCCTTTATTTATTTTATAAACAGTATTAACTGCCCCCACAGCTTGAGCAATATCGGAGACTTCTGATAAAAGTGGTATTATTGCTTGTTTATGAGGAATAGTAATACTAAAACCCTGAACACCAATTGCAGAAAATCCAGCAATAGCCGTGTTTAAATCTTCTGGTTTAATAGGAAAAGGTAGATAAACATAATCAATTAAATTTTGTTGATTTTGTTGATTTTGTTGATTATTTATTGCTTGAATTGCAGCATTGTGCATCAGCGGAGACAGAGAATGTTCAACAGGATAACCAATGACTCCTAATAATTTTGTTTTACCTGTAATCATTTTAAACAATTAATAATTAATAATTACCTCTTTTTTAGCAATCCTAAATAGGATGTAATATTTTATCGTAGGGTTTTTGTCTCCAAATCCCATTTTCTCTAAGGTTTAGCAAGCAAAACCCTAGAGTTGTTTTTCACAAACCATTGAGGATTGCTATTATAAATAAGAGGATTGGGTAAGTGGAAAGAAGCAATCTCAGGTATAGTCCCCCTCCTTTTTGGGCGGAGGAGATCTAAAACTATATCTCATAGATTCAAGCACTGCTATAACTCATACACTAAATCAAAAAAAATTGAAAAAATACGCCTGAGTCATCCCAGACGTATTCACAATAAAATTTTCAAAAGTCGTGCTATCGTCAGACAAATACAAAGATTCTTTGACAACTGATCACTGAATTACTACAGAGCGTTAGCACCACCTACAACCTCAAGCAGTTCTTGAGTAATAGCAGCTTGCCGAGCTTTATTATAAGAAAGAGTTAATGTACCAGCTAACTCACTAGCATTATCACTAGCATTACTCATTGCAGTCATCCTAGATGCTAGCTCGCTAGCAGATGACTCTTGCCATGCTCTCAATAACTGGTTAGTCAAGAATAATGGCAACAGAGCCTCTAAAATTTGAGTAGGATCTTGCTCAAAAATCATGTCGCGAGGGAAACTTTTAGTAGGTACAGCAACCTTGTCTCGTGATACTTCCAACTCACCACCTTTAGTAGTTAAACGGAATATTTCATCATCCTGAACTTCCAAACCTTGAGGATCGAGAGGTAATAAAGTTTGAATTACAGGTTTAGAGCTAATTAGTGAGATAAACTTAGTATAAACTAACTCTACTCTATCTATTGAGCCTGAGATAAAACCTGCAAGCATCTCATCAGAAACCCCTGAAGCGTTCTCAGCAGTTGGGATTTTTTCGGGGTTATCATAAGTATTTAAAATCGGAGCTTCTCTACGTTGGAAATATTGAATTGCTTTACGCCCCACCAATATATATTTATAATTAATTCCTTGTTCTGTAAGTTCACGCGCTCTAGTTTCTGCACGTTTAATAATACTGGTATTATAACTACCACACAAACCACGATTTCCAGAAATTACTAATAACCCAACTGTTTTAACTTCTCTTTGTTGGAGTAGAGGCAAGTCTAAACTTTCAAACTGTAAACGTTCGGCAAGTCCATATAAAACTTGAGCAAGGCGATCAGCAAAAGGTCTTGTAGCAATTACTTGTTCTTGGGCACGACGCACTTTAGCTGCTGCCACTAGACGCATTGCTTCTGTAATTTTTTTCGTGTTTTTGATCGACTTGATGCGATCGCGAATAGCTTTTAAATTAGGCATTGTTTTTGAATAAGTAAGAATGAAGAAGGAAGAAGAAAAACCCTTGATTTTTTCTTGTGGGTCAACTAGACTCAAATTTATTCTGTTAATCTAGTTGCTTTCAAGTCTGTTTTTCCGTAAATCTATCTTAAATTTAGGACTTACGCAGAAACCCGGTTTATCAACAAAATTTCCTGAGAGTTAGGGCAATAAACCTGGTTTCGTCTTTGGGTGCGTCAGTCCTGTTATTAATAAACAATCAGTGGCTAATTGTTTTTGTTACCATTAACAACTAACCACTAACTATCTATAACCAAGGAGCAACTAATCGACTAAGCTGATACCAAGAATGTCTGCTTATACTCAGTAATACCCTCTTTTAAGAGAGTTTGTGCTTCATCGGTAAGTACCTTTTCAGTTTTGATGATTTCACCGAACTTAGGCTTACTATTGTTCATGTAATCTAGTAAACCAGGAATAAACTTAGCCACTTTCTCCAGAGGAATATCATCCAAGTAACCATTAATACCAGAATAAATTGCTGTTACTTGTTCAGGAAGTGACCGAGGTGAGTTTTGAGCTTGCTTCAAAATTTCCCGCAAGCGCTGACCCCGTGCCAATTGGTTTTGGGTAGCTTTATCTAAGTCAGAAGCGAACTGAGAGAATGCTTCTAATTCAGCAAACTGAGCTAGCTCTAACTTAATTTTACCAGCAACTTTTTTGATCGCTTTAGTTTGAGCAGCCGAACCCACCCTGGATACAGAAATACCAGCATTCACCGCAGGACGGAAACCTGAGTTGAATAGGTCACTAGACAAGAAGATTTGACCATCAGTAATAGAAATTACATTAGTGGGGATGTAAGCTGAAACGTCACCTGCTTGAGTTTCAATAATTGGTAGGGCAGTCATACTGCCTCCACCAAGTTTGTCACTAAGTTTAGCAGCTCTTTCTAGAAGACGAGAGTGAAGATAAAATACGTCTCCTGGATATGCTTCCCGACCTGGTGGACGACGTAATAATAAGGATACCTGACGATAAGCTTGAGCTTGCTTAGAAAGGTCATCATAGATTACCAGAGTTGCTTTGCCTTTGTACATGAAGTATTCGGCAATAGTAGCACCAGTGTAAGGAGCTAAGTATTGAAGAGTTGCAGGATCACTAGCGTTAGCAGCTACCACAACTGTATAATCCAATGCGCCTTTTTCTTCCAGAGTACCTACTACCTGAGCTACTGTAGAAGCTTTTTGACCAATAGCTACATATACACAGACAACATCTTCGCCTTTTTGGTTAATAATAGTATCGATGGCGATCGCTGTTTTACCTGTTTGTCTGTCACCAATGATTAGTTCTCGTTGACCTCTACCAATAGGAATCATGGAATCAATCGCAGTAATACCTGTTTGCATTGGTTCATAAACAGAACGGCGATCGATAATTCCTGGAGCTGGTGATTCCAACAGGCGACTGTCAGTAGTTTGAATATCTCCTTTACCGTCAATTGGACGACCGAGGCCATCAACCACCCGACCAATCAAGGCATCTCCTACTGGTACCTGGGCAATTCTACCTGTAGCGGTTACAGCAGAGCCTTCTTGGATTTCTCTGCCTTCACCCATTAATACTGCACCTACGTTATCCTCTTCTAGGTTTTGGGCAATACCTACAGTACCATCTGCGAACTCTACCAGTTCTCCAGCCATTACTTTGTCTAGCCCATAAATACGGGCAATACCATCACCCACTTGGAGAACAGTACCAACATTAGATACTTTTACATCTTGCTCATACTGTTCTATCTGGTCGCGAATAATTTGGCTAATTTCGTCAGGTCTGATTGATACCATATTTCTTTTTCTGTTGTCAAGTTATTTTACAAAAATTGAGCGAGTATCATATAGCAATTGCCAGTGCAGTTACGACATTCTCGCTCCTCTCAAATATACTCACAGCAAGAATTTAATTTCTGAATTCTGAATTCTGAATTCTAAATTCTTCTATACTGCTTTGAGGCTTATGCCAATTCTACGCAGTTGTCCTTGCAGACTAGAGTCAATTATCTGAGAACCTATTTTGATAATGACACCACCCAGTAGACTTGGGTCGATTTTAGTTTCGATTTCTACTTCCCTTGCACCAGTCATTGATTTGACTCGTTCGCGGACTGTATTTTTTTGGTCTTCATTTAATTCTACTGTCGAGGTCACTTCTGCTAAAACAGTTTGATTCAGTTCCCGCAATAGTGCTAGGTATTGTTTCCCGATCTGCTCTAGAAAAATAATCCGACCTCTATCAATTAGCAGCATTAAAAAATTACGCATAAAGGGATCTATTTGATCTCCCACCATGCGTTGTAGGACTGCTTTTTTGTCCTCTGGCTTAAGAACTGGATTTCCCATAAATTGCTTCAATTCTGGGGATTCATCCATGATATTAATCAGGCCACGCACATCTTCGGCAAATCTCTCAGTCAGTTCTTTTGATTTAGCCAAGGACATTAGAGCTGCTGCGTAGGGTTCTACAATTTCACCAGCAATTACACTCATAATTGACCTCCTAATAACCCTATGCTACGATCTATTAATTGTTGCTGGGCATTATCATCTAAAGTTTCTTTCAGTCGAGATTCTACTTGTACCAATGCTTTAGATGCTACAATTGAGCGCAGTTGAGCAATTGCCTTATCTCTTTCAGTATCCATTTCTTGGTTAGCAGTAGCTTTCATCCGCTCAATATCTTGTTCGGCCTGAAGTGCAATTCTTTCCTTGACTTCCTGCGCCCTTGTTTGCGCAGTAGCCAGAATTTTTTCTGCTTCTGCTTGAGCTTGGGTCAAATTTTGTTGTTGCTCTGCTAATGCTGCTGCTGCTTGTTTTTGACGCTGTTCTGCTTCTGTGATTGCCTGTTCGATAGTGGCACGTCTTTCACGGAGAATTTTCCCAATGAAGCCTGGCGCAAAATACAGCAGAACTGCAATTAGAATTCCTAAATTAATCAGGTTTGTGTCTAAAAGATCCAGGTTTAGACCAAAACCTTCTTCTGCACTAGCTTCTGTGGCTAGCCATAAAACATTTAACATGATATTCTGTGATAGTCAGCCGTTACAAGCCTTTAATTATCTTGTTGGATGTTGAGTTTACTTAGAGCAGTCGAAGCAAAGCTTAGAACATTATTGTTAAATTCAGAATTCAGAATTCTAAATTCTGAATTTGGCTATCTGACCAATTCTGGTCCTAATAGTTTTTCTAGAATTTGGCGACTGAGAGAGTCTACCTGTTCTTCTAACTGTTGTAAAGCTGTTTGCTTTTGCTGTTCTATTTCTTGAGCTGCTTGTTCTCTTTTCGCTTGTGCTTCTTGTTGAGCTTCAGCAACTTTTGTGGCTGCTATTTTCTGAGCTTCTGCTTGAGCTGTCGCAATAACCGCTTGAGATTGTTTACGAGTTTCTGCTAACTCTTTCTCGTATTGTTCAGCTAATTGTTTAGCCTTTGTCAAACGTTCTTCTGCTTTGAGTTGATTGTCGCGAATATAATCTGCACGAGAATCTATAGCTTTACCCAGTGGCTTATAAAAAATTTTGTCTAAGACAAAAGCCAGAAGTAGAAACTGAATTGCCATTAAGGGTAGAGTTGCGTTTATGTCAAACAAACCACCCTTTTCTGCTACTTCTTCAACAGCTAGTAAAATTGTCCAATTTATCATTTTCTCTAATCTTTGGTGGTTCCCATAGTTTTTGATTTAAAGATTTTAGATTTTCGATCTCCAAAATCAAAAATCTAAAATCCCTACTTTCTATAAATCAGGGTTTTTATGCAAAGGGGTTAGCAAATAGCAACACCAGTGATACCACTAGACCGTAAATTGTTAAAGCTTCCATAAATGCCAAGCTCAACAGTAATGTGCCTCGAATTTTTCCTTCTGCTTCTGGCTGACGGGCAATACCTTCTACAGCTTGACCTGCTGCATTTCCTTGACCAATTCCAGGACCAATAGCACCTAAACCTACAGCTAAAGCAGCAGCAACAACGGAAGCAGCAGCAATCAATGGATCCATAATAATTCTCTTTCCTTTGTTTAACTTAATGTACAAACTTGACGATTAGAAATATATTGATTACACTGTAGTGCAATCAACTACACAATGGTCACTCTTTTAGATGAATTGATGTGATGATTGAAGTGGAGTATGAAACTGAACCAGTTCAAATTTCTTGCTTTTATCTCACATCACTCATCAATTCTGAATTTTACTTTTGACATCTCCAGGGGTTCTGACACCCTGGATTCTTCTTTTTGTAGGGACTTTTTACTCTACCATCTTCAATCTATATGAATCTGGTAACTTTTTATCCCACTAACAGCTTAGAATACCAGATTTTGAGTTTTTTTTTAGCAAGTTTTTTTTCTACTGCCTACTTATTCTCTTAATCGTGATGTTCACCGTGTTCTTCTAATGCTTCTCCGATGTAGTTAGCAGCTAGGGTAGCAAAAATTAGTGCCTGAATCGCACTTAAGAATAGACCCAAAACCATTAGTGGTAGAGGGATAAATAAAGGTACTAGTAGAACTAGCACTCCTACTACCAATTCATCAGCGAGAATATTACCAAATAAACGGAAGCTTAGGGATAGAGGTTTGGTAAAATCTTCTATGATCTTAAATGGGACCATAAAAGGTACTGGCTCGGCATAACCAGCAAAATATCCTAAGCCTTTTTTGCTGATACCTGCATAAAAATATGCTATAGAAGTCAGTAGTGCCAATGCCACTGTTGTATTAATGTCACTTGTAGGGGCAGCTAGTTCTCCTGAAGGTAGTTCTATTACTTTCCAAGGGACTAACGCTCCTGACCAATTTGACACAAAGATAAACAAGAATAACGTACCAACAAATGGTACCCAAGGGCGATAATCTTTTTCACCAATCTGGTCTTTTGTGAGACTGCGGATAAATTCCAGGACAGATTCCATGAAATTTTGCATCCCACTAGGAATTCGCTGCACATTTAGTGAGGCTAAAAAAGCAGCCAAAAGTATCAGGGCAATTACAAACCAGGATGTGAGTATAATTTGCCCATGTATTTTGAGACTACCTAGTTCCCAGTAAAAATGCTGGCCAACTTCCAATTCAGCCAGAGGTAAAAAGTTAATAGTGTTTAAAACATCTAGCATTTTGGTTCTCAGGCTTCCCGATTTATGTCAAATTGACTACTCTCTGCGCTCATAGCGACGGAGATTCCCCTTAGGGATTTCAGAACTTCCGACAAATCAGAGTTCTAGGCGAAGTCAAATACGCCGCTAATAGGTTGCCAGAAGGCTTCCCTTTACATTTTCATTAGACAGCTAGCTATCGGGCGAATGGCCATTCGCCCCTACAGGGTTAAAATTCCCTGCTTCTATTTTTATAAGTAGGGTTTTTTAGGAGGGGTTTAAATCACCTTCTAAAACTTTAGAATCTTGCTGAATGCTGAGTGCTGAACGCTTTTTAATATACCTATGAGTTAGGCATCAGCGATGTTCGCAGTACATATATTATTAAGGCTGCTTTGTAAGTCAGAAATCCTAGGAAAATCGGTAAAATTTTTAGCTCATTTAACTGAGTTGCTACTATAATCAACCCAATAAACATAGCTAGTCTTGTTTTACTCAGACCTCCTTTTTCTCTGCCAATACGTTCAACATCTTTAGCCAACATTCTTAAGTAAACCACACTTGTCGCTGCTCCTATCAAGTAATTAAGAGCAATGTTTAGGGAGTAAAAAACCCAGACAAAGATAAAAATTATACCTGTAATTGTCAAGGTGATTACATATAACTCCTGTTGCAGTTTGTAATACTCTTGTATTGAAGGATTTGGTTCTGGTGTTACAGTACCAACTTCTGAAGTATTAGTTTCAACAGTTATGGTTTCTGGTGATGTATCAGATATATTCACAAAAGTTTAGATACTAATCACAAGTGGTAGGCTTTTTTTATATGCCAAGAGTCATCATACCATGTTGGAGCAAGCATAATTAAAAGTCAAAAGTCAAAAGTTAAAAGTTAAAAGTCAAAAGTTAGAATGTGGAAAGTTAAATTATTGACTATAGAAGATTACAAGTACATCAATTACAAATACTTGTCATCAAATATCTCTAGTACAGGCATATTAACAGTTACAGGCGTACTTCACTGAGATGAAACCTGCTATAACTTCTAACTTCTGAATATCTTTCCTGACTATACAACTTCTAACTTTTACAACGTAGAAGTAACAAGATTTAGTGCCGATCAATTTTTGACTTCTGACTTCTGACTTCTGACTTCATAAACCTGGGGTGAGTAAAATTAAAAGTCGGGATTGAAGCGATCGCACAGTTTCTAGTCCTATTGGTAAATTTGTTAATATTTCTCCTACTGTTAGTTGAGATTTGCTGCTTGCCCCATTATCACAAGCTTGGAGAAATTCATATTCTTCTCTTGACAAATTTACCAATTTATAGTCACCATCAAATATATTTTCACTCGGCCATCCCTGGATACAAGGACTTAATTCAGGTATTGCTGCGCTGAGAAAGCGATCGTCAGACCAATCAACCTTCTGTAAAGGTGGTCTTCCTAAGAAAAACTCATAATGGCTAATTTGAGGGTCTAATAACTCAATCAAACGATAACGTTCCTGGTCATTTAAGTCAATTGCTCTTTCTGTCAATTCAGGAGATTTTCCTAGAAGTCGTTTGATATCCCAGTATTCGGAATTGGAAAATCCGAGAAACTCCAAACCTGATGCTTGTATTAACTCAAACAGAGTATCAATATTATAGTCAATCTCCTGGGGATGGACATACATATCGGCAAAACACTCATCTCTTTGATTTTCAAAAGCCCATCTTTGCTGTTCATATTTGACAAGACGGTTATTCTCTGGTAGAGAAGCAAAAAGTTGACGTCCGATGTTAACTCCATCTTTATAGTTCCCACGTTCATTACCTTGAAGGATAGCGATCGCCTGCTGCATCAAACTAATTTCCCAGCGCCCTAACTCTGCATAAACAAAGATGTGCATAATTCCACCAGGGGCTAACTTCAAAGCTAGATTTTGTATACCTCGAATTGGATCGGGTAAATGGTGCAGTACTCCTACACAATTAATAAAGTCAAACTCTCCCTCTAGTTTGCCCACATCATATATGCTGAGATGATGAAGTTCGACCCGCGAAGCTCCCGAACGACTACACCTTTCCTTTGCTACCTGTAAAGCACCACTACTTAAGTCTATTCCGACTACAGATGCTTGAGAGTTGAGATGAACCAAATAATCTGTACTAGAACCTGTACCACAACCTGCATCTAAAATTCTAATATCTTGTTTTTTCGGTTTTTGACCACTGCAAAAACTATAAGCTACTGGCCAACTCCAGCGCCAGTTATATCCAGGAGGTGCTTCATCTACTAAGGGGTCTGGAGGAAATGGAAAAGTATCATAGAGTCCCTCAACAGCAGAACTAATATCAAGTTTATCTTTCATAATTCGAGCAAAAATTAAGATTTAGTGTGGGAATACAGATGATTGTAGAGAATGTTCCGAAAACTTAGTGTTGCTATACAAAAGTTAAAAGCCAAAAAAATTAGTTGAGAAGGATTTGAGGAAAAAATAAAGTTAATAGCCTTCCTTTGAATGAGGGATGAAAAAATCAACTTCAGTATTTCCAGCCTTTAGCTTCAGCAGTCGTTACTGTTAACTAAGTTCTGACCCTAAGAGACTAACTGAAATGGCCTACTTTGCCAATCATCAACAATTACTTAACAAAATTTATTATTTTTTCTAAGATAAAAGACCATAAATCTATAAAATAAAATTCTGTAAGGTTTTTTAACAAAAGCAGGTATTTAGCCCAAAATATTTTACCTTGAAAAAGATTAAGTAAAAGCTAGAAAGTAAAAATAGCCAAAATACCTACTTTCTTTGGCCTCAATATTTTGATCAAATTACTGTTAAAAAAATTAAGCTTTAATAGTAAAGCAATGATACCAATAAATGAGGCATCTTGGGTGAGGCAATACCTAAATATAAAACTCAACCTAGTTGTGAAAAAAGTTCTAGCATAATACCTATCAAAAAAAGGTATAAATTTATGATGCTAATGCAGAAAATATCAAAATCAAAAATTTGATGTCAACTACAGTATGTGACCTGTAGGAATTGAGCAAATAAGGTTTTATTTAAAGGGTATTGTGGGAAACACATAAACCTGATTTAGGTACATAAAACCCTATAAATAACCCATAAACTCTGGAATAGTACAGGATCTGGAGTATAAATAAAGTTTTCTGTAAAAACATTAAAACCAAATAAATGATAAATTATTTATTTGGTTTTAATATCACCTTTTGTGGCAAAAAATCTCTTAAGGTTTACCTTAAGAAAGGTATGCTTTTTCTCAAAGGAAAGCGTGTTTAAAATGTCATAAAAATTCCAGTTAAACAGTCTGAATAGAAGCTGTAAAAACTTCAAATAGGGAGCGACAAAAATAGAATGACTGTCAAAGCAAGTGGTGGAAGTTCAGTTGCACGTCCGCAACTATATCAAACTGTACCAGCATCAACTATTTCTCAAGCGGAACAACAAGACCGCTTTCTAGGAAAAGCGGAACTAGATGAACTAAAAACATTTTTTAGTTCAGGAGCCAAGCGTTTAGAAATTGCTCAGATACTGACCAATAATTCAGAAAGAATTGTTTCTGTTGCGGCCAATACTATCTTTACTGGTGGTTCTCCTATGGCTTTCTTGGAAAAGCCTGATGAACCACAAATGGCCATGAGTGCTGTTGGTGCTGCAACAACTTCAGTTTCTGAAAGTATGAAACTGGGTACTGCTACTTATGTAGAGAATAAGAGTGGCAATAATCCACTTCAAGGTCTACGCAACCTGTTTACTAATTTAGGTGCGAGTAGTGCTGGCCCTATACCTGCTGGGTTCCGACCAATTCCCGTGTCTAAGTATGGCCCCGCTAATATGACCAAATCCTTGCGGGACTTATCCTGGTTCTTACGCTACACTACTTATGCTATTGTGGCCGGAGACCCTAACATTCTCTCAGTGAATGTACGTGGTTTAAGAGAAATCATTGAGAATGCTTGTTCTAGTGCAGCTACTATTGTGGCTATCCAACAGATGCGACAAGCTTCGATTAAATATTTTCAAGACCAGGAAGCTAAGGACATTGTTGCCCAATACTTTGATGTGGTTTTGACTGAGTTTCGTGGGGCAACACCTTCTAATAAGCAACGTCAGGGTCAAAGTTCAGATCAGCAAGGGCTAGAATTACCACAAATTTACTTCAATGCTGCGGAAAGGCGACAAAAATTTGTAATGAAGCCTGGTCTATCCAACTTTGAAAAACAGGATGTCATTAAGGCAGCTTATCGCCAGTTATTTGAACGGGACATTACCAGAGCTTACAACCAGAATATTTCTTATCTGGAATCTCAGGCCAAAAATTGCGAAATCTCGATGAAAGAGTTTATTCGTCGTTTGGGCAAATCTCCTCTTTACCGGAAACAGTTCTATGAAGGATTTGTCAATAGTCGTGTAGTTGAATTGGCAACTCGTCACTTCTTGGGCCGGGGTTTAAGTTCACCAGAAGAGTTTAGCAAATACTTCAATATTGTTACTAAAGGTGGTTTGTCCGCTTTAGTAGATGCTATCGTGGACTCTCAAGAATACTCAGATTATTTTGGGGAAGAGACAGTACCATATCTACGTGGTTTAGGTCAAGAGGCTCAGGAATGTCGGAACTGGGGAATACAACTTGACTTATTTAACTATAGTGCCCCTTTCCGCAAAGTACCTCAGTTTGTTACTTTATTTGCTGACTACAATCAGCCCTTGCCAGATCAGCACGTTTATGGTATTGGTAACGACCCATTAGAAATTCAGTTTGGGGCAATCTTCCCGAAAGAAACTCGCAACCCCAAAAACCGTCCTGCACCTTTTGGTAAAGATACTCGTCGGATTTTAATTCGTCAAGGTGCTGGTATTGATAGCCAAATTAGTAACCCCGGTGCAAGAGCTAAAAATCCTGGTTCTCTTGGTCCGAAGGTCTTCAAGTTGGATCAACTACCTGGAGGTTATGTTAGTAGTGGTTTCAGTAACTCTGGTGGCAGCAACGGTGTTAGCATTAAATTCTCTGAAAGTTCTACTCAAAAGATTATCGCTGCCGCTTATCGTCAGGTATTTGGTCGCGATGTTTACGATAGTCAACGCCTGAAAGTAGCAGAAACTCAACTTGAAAACGGTGACATAACTCTTCGGGAATTTATTCGCGCTCTGGCAAAGTCTGATGCTTTCCGCAATGTGTACTGGAGTTCCTTATATGTATGTAAGGCAGTTGAGTACATTCATCGGAGGTTATTAGGTCGTCCAACTTATGGGCGTAAGGAAATTAATTCTTACTTTGATGTTTGTGCTAAGAAAGGTTTCTATGCTCTAATTGATGCCATTATCGATAGTCAAGAATATAACGAAGCTTTTGGCGAAGATACTATTCCTTACGAACGCTACTTAACTCCTGCTGGTTTGTCGTTGCGAAATACAAGGGTAGGTAGTATTGGCGACAAAAATCTGCAAGTTGAGAAAGAAGAGACACCAAGATTTGTTGAGTTGGGAACTCCTGGGGAGGTTCGCAACGAACCTGATGTTGAGTTCCGAGTTATTCAAGGTGTTAACAAGCAGCGGGAACAGTCTAAGATATTTAAGCTAACAAGTACAGAAGATAAGCAACAGTTGAAAATGGTTATTGCTGCTGCTTACCGTCAGATTTTTGAGCGGGATATCGATCCTTATGTCGTTAGGACTGAGTTCTCTTCTCTGGAAAGTAAGTTAGGAAATAATGAAATCAACCTCAAGGAATTCATTGAGGGATTAGGTTGTTCTCAACTTTATGTTAAGGAGTTCTACACACCTTATCCTAATACTAAGGTAATTGAACTTGGTACTAAGCATTTCTTAGGTCGCGCTCCTCGTAATCAAGTTGAGATTCGGAAGTATAATCAGATTCTCGCAACTTCAGGTATTAAGGGTTTTATCGGCGCTATGGTAAATAGTGTTGAATATATTGAGATGTTTGGTGAGGATACTGTTCCTTATCGTCGTTTCCCAACTCTTCCTGCTGCTAACTTCCCGAATACTGAAAGGTTATATAATCAGTTAACCAAGCAGAATGAGGATTTGGTTATACCTAGTTTTGAACCAGTAGCTGCAATAGATCGCAGTTAACAATTAGCACTCAGCACTCAGCAGTAAATGTTTAGAAGAGGATTTAAACTCTAGCTCTAAAGGCTAATAGCTGTTTGCGGAGCATTCCGTCAGGAAATGCCAAAAGCTAATAGGTAGTTAAGCGATTAGTTATTTTTTGGTTTGAATTAATATTGTTCCCCTGCTATAAATTTTTATAGCAGGGGATTTTTATAGCTAAAGTCAGAAGTTGGAAGTTATAGCAATTTTCATTAATATAGAATACATAGGACTTACGCAGTACAACGTATTTTCGTCATTGCGACCGATAGGGAAGCAATCTCAAACCCTAGTTTTTCGTACCTAATGCGTAAGTCCTGATACAGATATTTTTGCTTCAAGGTAGAAGGCAGAAGTTTTGTATTCAACATTTCTGGAAAACCGCTACAATTACTTAATTTAATAATTCTGAATTCTGAATTCTAAATTCATCAAAAGAAGTAGTCTATCTACTCACTGCAACAATACCTGCAACAATACCTATAACAAGGGCGATCGCCAGAAAAACTAAGGTAATGATTAATAACCAATATTGTAGTCGGTACAACTTTCGTAGTTCGCCTAAAGCTCCCATCAGGTTAACAATGTCATTTCCTTCAGTATCGACAATAAGTTTAAAAGAAGAAGCAGCTTTTAAAGTCCAAACACCAATAATAATATCAACAACTGCTGGGATGATAACACCTGCATTTAAACTTAACAAACCAATGATTCCGGAAAGAACTCCTCCAGCAATTAGAAAGTAGCTGACAAAGCGCATTTTATTGGACAAGTCGAGAATTAGTTCGTTTTGAGATGAATCGAATTCGTACTGTTTATCTTCCATTTTTTGTCTCCTTGAAGTAATTAAAATTGAATTGAAGTCAATTTAATTATGCAACATTGTCACAGAGTTTGATCTTAAAAATTTGGGGTTGCTGGTGGGTGAATATGATTTGTATTTGTTGGCGATAATACTTCCCATACTTACTGCGATAGTGCTATGCACCACTACGCGAACGTGCTCACTATTGAATAACAAATACTTGAAATTATTCAGTTTTTCTTTTCATACTTTGATTGAGCAATGCCAAAAATCTTTGTTGATTTTTTCCCACCTACTTATACCGTTTCACGGAAGTCATGCATCGAGTGCTAATTGGTGAGGTTTTCCATTTCCTGCGGAAACGCTTCGCGAACAGAATGTAATATCATCAGGACTTACGCAAAGACACTATATATAGCGTATACTAAATAGAGCGATG
>NZ_JBNHER010000159.1:0-33135 GCF_050015975.1 Dapis purpurea BLCC-M126
TTTTAATTGTATCGACTAAACCAGGCGCAATACTATTGAATGATTCGCCAAATATTGCTTGACTACCTATACATACTAAGCTAACAATTATAAAAACAGCAGCAAATAAAAATATTAAAAGTAGGAATAATAGTCCTAAGAAAACTTTACTTCCACCTCGTTCTAAAGGGTAAAAATATGGTTGGGCAATATGTAAAAAATCATGCCAAATTTTACGGTCTAGTTTACTCATTTTTTATTCAGTAACAATTCACTTTTATTGATGATACTCTATTATTATTGAGATGTAAATATCTCAATAATCTCACAAATAATTTTTTTCAAGTACATAAGAGGGAATATATGAGCTGGTAATAACTTTATTAGAGCACTCTTGAGGATACTGAAGTACAGTTGAATAATAATCTCTTTTTCCTCTTTAGTAAGGTGATAAAACTTTGTACCTTACTAAAGAGGAAACTGCTATAATTAGTAATAATTAATCATAAGTATTCACAATCGCTAATATATAGTTATAAACATTCACAATTTACTCTTAAATCTAAAATTTTAAAGTTTGATGGCTGTTAAATATTTTAATCCATAGTGCTGTAATCTTAAGACTTATACTCCAGGCTATAATAATTTTTGCATTTGCCAAGAAAGTAAAAAATTGATTATCTAATCTTTCATTTATAACTTGAAAAAAAGTTATATATACGAATTTTATCTAAATTGTGAGATATTGTAAAATTTTAGCTAACAGCTCCAAAAGACAAGAGGCAACAGAGAAGAAGGAAAAAATTGTATCTTATGAAGATCATAACCACTATATTTTAGACTTTTAGGGAGCAGTAAAATTATCACATCTGATTCCTAATTGCTATAGTGTTTCTCAAATTTCTCAGAGACATACTTGTTGATTGTAGGGCATAAGGAAGAGAAAAAAAATGTGTACTTCATTAATATGAGAAAGAATATATATAATACACATCAAATACTCCACAATTATACCTAATATAGAATTATAGTTTTAGGCATTTTAGAATCAGATTTGACTTGTTTTGTAGATGATTCTATCTTAATAATCAATCAGCTTGAAGCTGACACCAACTTTTTCTCAGCTCGGAAACTACATAATAGCTACAAATTTCAGTAAAATCCCTATACTAAATTTCAATTAATAGAAACTTATTAACTATAAAAATAGATAATGATTACAAAATTTACTAAAAATCATATTCTTATAGAACAATTACAAGCCAAAATTCGTAATTACTACAATCCCGTAGACTATCTAGGAATTCGCCTAAAACAAAACGAATCAACAGCCATTTCATTTCGTGGCCAACAGTTAAATGTTGTTAATCGTCACTTTTCCGTAGGAGGAGGCATTCGCACCTGCTATAAAGGAAGCTAGAATTTCGTTACTTTTAATAGTATTTTTGAACTAACAAATAGAATTGAAGAAGCAATTTCTCATACCGATTTAATCGTAAAAGAAACTACTTAACTAGTTTAGCTCTTATTACACCAGTCCAAGATTATGTACAAATCAAACTTGGTAGCGATCCCCGTGACATATCCTTAGAATAAAAGCGACAATTTCAATTAATTGAAGGTTATAATAAGTTCTTGTTAGATTTTCCCCCCTGAATTCAGACCACAAATATTAGTTATGAAGATAGCTTTACTATTACTTATTTCGTTAATTCCATCGGCAGTTGCATAGCATAGGAACCCCTAGATATCAATGGGAAATTTAGAGCGATTGCCCGTGGAGAAAGAGATTTAATTAAACAGGGAGTCTATACTATCAGTTCTTGTTCTGATTATAACACCCTCTTCCATTAACTGGTAATGAATAATGAATAATTACCTCTGGTTAAAACTGTAACGGAATTGAATCTAAAGAAATAAGATTTCTTTGATCGAGGGAAGATTGGATATGGTGTACTTCGGAGTGGCTCTGCATTCAGAGAGAAACCCGCTCTTACATATCCACTCCGCAATTCAAGTGACTTCGCGTTTTTCTGGCTCCGCGTTTTTCATGTCGGCAACAGCTGAAGTGCATTTGGGCTAGCATTCCGATAGGAAAGTTGTGCGCTAGCAAAACGCGCGTTGTGCATTAGCTAAACGACCACTTTTTTGATGTACCTGGAGTTGCTTTAAACCTTTGGGGATGAATTATCAATTATCAATTATCCATTATCCATTATCCATTGGTAATGAAGTATTGGTAGTCAAACGAAATGTTTACATTTGCTGCAGCAGAAGGTTATATGATTCGGAATGGAGAAATTGCTGAACCTGTTTGTTACTTACTTCAACAGGAAATATATTTAGGGTTTGCGCTCACAAGTCTTATGGGTGAGGCTAGGAGTCAGGAGTCAGGAGACAGGAGACAGGAGGAGTCAGGAATGAGCGAGAAGCCAGTCGGAAGAATTATCCCTCAATTTATCTGTCCAAATCTTGCTGTTAATACTAACTTTTTGAGGCTTTTCAACTCAAAGCGAGCGCACTTTTTCCAGACTTAAAAATGCCCAAAGCAATATCAGTAAACACTTTCATTCTTTTGAGCGCAAACCCTATTTAAAACTCTCCAAGATATTCAGGCAATTAGTAATGATTTTAGTTATAGTAGTGGCGATTGTGCTAAAGCTGGTCAAGCACCTTTACCTGTGAGTATTGGTGGCCCTCACTTAAGAATTAAAAATGTAGTAGTGGTAAAGATATTGATAATCTTAAATTTTCATTAATAAATCTAATTTTTTATAATATTTCAGTTAATCAAACACTGCTATACTAGCTTTTGAGGCGTTGCTGAATAAATGTATGATTTCACAGGAGCAGGAATTGTAGGGGTAGGGGTATTTCATTTTGGGGATCAAAACGGCAGTTCGCCCATACAAAGGAGTTGTTTGGTAACTTGTTTAGGAAGAAATAGGTATAATTTCTACTATTGTATTGGGTGAAAATTTACCATTATTTGAGTTTCATACCTTACTTAAGCAAAGCTGCTTTTTCTAATATACAAGGGGGATTTGCTTAGAAGCAATATAATTATAGTTGAACTAAAATTTGAGTATACATTTTTCCATATTACCTATTTTCTCCAGTTTTTGATCATAAGTACCCGTGCAAAATTAATTTAACCTTTTTAAGAGTAGGAAGTAGGGAGTAGGTAAAAGGGAAAAAATATACTTGTATACTTTATAAGTAGAGCCAAAATTATTTTGCCTATCTACTTAACTTAAGCACCAAATATACAATTAATTTTGCTTAACGACTTAACAGTAAAAAAATACTGCTAGATTAACTTTTTTTAGTATCTAAGGTAGATGTGGAAAAAAGTAATATAGTTAGACTAAAATTTTACGGCATATTTTTCCCTATTACCGAATAATTAGTCATTAATCATTTTTTAACCTTCCCTTTCAAGGGAAAAAAGCTGTCGTTTTGCTAGCAGATAACTTTCCTATTGGAATGCTTTTCATGTCCCGCAGCGAAACGCAAACCGCACTTTGCTGGCGCACAACTCCACACTTCAGCGTTTCGCCAACATGAAAATTCTTAATTCCTGAACTATTGCCTATCCCTTAAAATCTTAAACTTGTGTATTTTACTAATTTGAGAAAGACTATACTTAGTTTTCTACAGCAGGAGTAAATTCTCCCTTGAGATAGTGCAATACAAAGTCAATTGTTTCTTGTCGTAGCCATCCTTTTTGTACTGCCACCTCTCCAAAGCGTAAATTTGTTTGATGCTGTTCTCTCAAAATAGAATATATTTGTTCTTCATTCAATAAATTTGCTAATTTAAGATATTCACCAACTGTTTTTTTATTATTATCTGTTATTAGTTGAGGAAAAATTTCTACGAAGAAATCTACTGTTTCTTGCTTGATTATTCTCCACATAACAGCAATTTCTCCGAATTTAAGATGACGATTAGCAGTTTGATATTGCAAAATTTCTTCTACTTGAATATCTGTCATTAAACCAGCTTGTTGTAAAACCTCTCCTATGGGCTTGTCAATGTCTCTCTGTTGAAAATATTTAGTTTTATTCTGCTCTTTTATATGATTTTCTTGAGTTAATTCCCTTAAGTTTATAACCTTTTCTTCTTGGCTAATTCCTTTGATAATCCACAAAGGCCATAACAAAATAATTCCTAAATTTATTTGACTTGGTTTAGTATTAACTACTTCTTTCTGTTTCTTAACATCTGATTGATTTACCAGATAGCAAATTGAACCGGAAAAAAGATAAGATGTTGCTGAATAGCACAGCATTGTCAAAATCAGGGTAGTCATAAAATTGTATAATCATCTAGGTATAATATTATTTTATTCTGTATTTTTTGTGATGTCAACAAAAAATATTTTTTATTCAATCGTAGAATCAACTACAATTATTCCTGGATTTGTATATTTTTAACTATTTATTGAACAATATTTATTATTATCTACTCGTAAGCATTTTTAGGGAAATGTAGAGCTAACAGCTATCAGCTATTAGCTGGTTCTCCATTAACTTATTCTTATTGAAGAAACAATCAAAGTTGAATATTGAAATAAAATTAAAAGTTAGTTTCATTCACATTCTTTACCGAATAATTAAGGTATAAAGCCTCTCCTTTAAAGGAGAAACAAGCGGTCGTTAGCGGAGCTTCCCGAAGGGTGAGATGGCGAGGTTTCACGCTCTTGCAGAGCCGCTACGCTTTTCATGTCGGCTCAAGCGCCGAAACGCCATATCCAATCGACCAAGAGAAGAAAACATTTTCCTTTTAGCGAGAGGTAATTATCAATTATTCATTATCAATTATCAATTATTGAATAATCTTTATGATTAATTACTTGGTGTAGGATTATGACAACCGAAAAGCTGTTTGCAGAGAATTCTGTAAAAAATGGGAGTCCGTTCCGCAGGAAAGGCAATACAACTGAATGATTAAATATAATCTATGTAATATAGAAACTCTATATAGATTCTGATAGATTAAATAATACTAAGATCAAATTAAAATCTTTTATTCATCTGGTTCCCAATTTGGTGAATCCCAATTTACCAGAAAATATTACAAATCAAAGTTGAGCCCACATTAAACTTGAAGAAAGATACTAAAATTCTAAATTGTAGCGTTTTTTTGAAAATTATTATACTGAATATAAGACTTAAGATACACAAAAATTACATTTTTGATTTGTTGAAAAAGCTTTGT
Source organism: Dapis purpurea BLCC-M126 (assembly GCF_050015975.1). Classification (NCBI taxonomy): domain Bacteria; kingdom Bacillati; phylum Cyanobacteriota; class Cyanophyceae; order Oscillatoriales; family Microcoleaceae; genus Dapis; species Dapis purpurea. The sequence goes on from NZ_JBNHER010000159.1 coordinate 5,203, forward strand.
ATTAATTTAATACTCAAGATTGTGGGGGAAAAAGGGGGATAAATGGCTTAATTAAGCTCAGACTAACAAGTGTAACTTGGCTAAACCCTCTTACTATGTGCTATGGTATTTGAAAGTATATTTTGATAATCTAATGGACAATAAATAAGTGTTAACTTCTGTTTATGGGAGATTTATCTAGAAAAATTTAGGAAACTATCTTTATTTTTCATTCTATGGAGGAGTTAGAATATTTGTCAAAGTTAAAGTAAAGTTTGATAACTCCGCTAATTTACCTAAATCTATCTGAGCTGAAGTGGTAAATAAAGTTAAAGTAAGATTATCATTATGATTGAGTTCTAGGTAGCTAACCCTTCGGAGGTGATTCAAAAAAAAAAATTAAACCATATTTACCAATGTTCAAATACTAGGAAGTAGGTAGTTAAAGACATAAATAATATTACTAATACTTCTCAGTCAAAAAAATATGAAGTAAATGAATTAAGCAAAATTGATTCATTAATTACAATTGGGGTGCAGTCAGAAAAATTAATTTAGCTATCCCTAAAATAGAAAAAGTTAAATAATTATATTCTCAAAAACTGCGTAGTAGCCTCAAATGTTTGAAGAGATTAGTTATTTTGTATCAATTAATAAAACCAGAAGGCTGAAAAAATGTCTAAAGAAATCTTGATTACCAGAGGGCAAGTAGTAATAGTCGATGAACAAGACTATGAAGAATTATCAAAATATAAATGGTATTTGATAGACGGATTTGCTGCCAGAACAATAAAAAAAGATGACAAAAGAACCACTATCTATATGCACAGAGTGATTATGGATGCTCCTATGGGTGTATCTGTTTATCATATTAATCACAATAAACTAGATAATCAGCGAGAAAACTTACGCTTAGTTAAAGGAAGTGCGCGAATGCACAGGAGACCGAGTGTCAAACATTCATCTAAATACCGAGGAGTGTATTGGTGTAAAGATAAACGCAAATGGATAGCAGAAATTAAAGTCTACAAAAAGCAAATACGTTTAGGTCGTTTTGAAGTAGAAAAAGATGCAGCTATTGCTTACGATGAAGCAGCAAGAAAGTATTATGGTTCTTTAGCTAGAACAAATTTTGCTACAAAAAATGTAGAAATAATAGAAGAACCTTGTCTGGAAATTAATAGAGATTATTGAAATAATGGAATATCGACGCTTCGGGCGAACAGAATTATTAATGCCAGTATTTTCCTGTGGTGGAATGAGGTATCAATATAAATGGCAAGATGTTCCCAAAAATCAAATCCCACCAAATAATCAACAAAACTTAGAAAATACAATTCATCGTTCCCTAGAATGTGGCATTAACCACATAGAAACTGCTCGTGGTTATGGCACATCTGAAATGCAACTGGGAGAAATTTTATCAAAACTACCACGAGAAAAACTCATTGTCCAAACAAAAATCAGCCCAAGCGCCGACTCCCAAGAATTCCAAAGGAAGTTTCAGCAGTCTCTTGAATTTTTACAACTAAAATATATTGACTTGCTGGGCATACATGGGATTAACACATTAGAACTACTAAACTATTCTATTAGACCAGGAGGTTGTTTAGATGTAGCTAGAAAATTACAGAGAGAGGGAAAAGTCAGATTTATTGGTTTCTCTACTCATGGTCCTACTGATGTGATAATGAAAACTATCAAAACAAATCAATTTGACTATGTGAACCTACACTGGTACTACATTAATCAAAACAATTGGTTGGCAATAGAAGCTGCTAAGGACTTTGATATGGGAGTATTTATTATTAGTCCTTCTGATAAGGGTGGTAAATTGTATCAACCACCACAGAAATTAATAGATTTATGCTATCCACTTAGTCCTATGGTGTTTAACAATCTATTTTGCTTGAGTCATACCCAAGTCCATACATTGAGTTTGGGTGCATCAAAACCAACAGATTTTGATGAACACTTAAAAACATTACAATTTTTAGATAAATCAGATGACATACTACGACCAATATTAATCAGACTAGAGCAAGAAGCGATCGCCCAACTAGGAGAAAATTGGTTCAAAACTTGGCATATTGGTTTGCCTACCCCAGAAAATACTCCAGGTAATATCAATATTCCTGTAATTTTATGGTTAAGAAATCTAGCCATTGCCTACAACATGGTTGAATACGGTAAAATGCGTTATAAATTATTAGGTAATGGCAGTCACTGGTTTCCTGGTGCAAATGCTGAACAAGTAGAAAAATATGATTTGAGCAAATGTCTGGCTCATAGTCCCCATGCTGATAAAATTACAGATATTCTCCAAGATGCTCATCAATTACTAGGAGGAATACCAGTACAACGTTTGTCTCAAAGTTAATTTGTTAATAGCTTTTATAGCAACCGAAGCAAAGGTTAGGACGTTTCTAAATTCTCAAACTTAGTCATATATGCTTTGCGGGTAGCGTATATTGCTTTAATGATATAAAACGTTACGATATTGAAGGCAAAATTTTAACTGATAATACAGTATCTCACCTATGAAAAATTCTATAAATTTATGTTTATATTATAGATTGTCAATCATTAAGGGTAAGAAGTTGGATTCACATAGTATCAGGGAGTAAAAAAAAATATTAGTTCAACATTAATTCGTAAAAACATTTTTTCTCTGCTTTTTATGGTATAAAAATAAAATATACCTATATAATTCAGAGTATTTATACTAAATAAAAACAGAAAAATTATAGTAAAAAAAATTAAGATATTTACTGTAAACTATGATGTATCAAATGCTCTTGTATCCAACTAGCAGAAAAAAATATTCTAATTAGAAAGTTCTGTTTAATCAATTATGTATGGCAATATTTGACATCAATGCAATGTTATGAATCTGTACTGAATGACTGCAGATACCAATACTATGCTTTAAAATAATTCCCCTAAAGATACTCTAGTGTCAAATCTGTGAATCTGAAAAATCTTACTTTTATTACTGTTAAATCCATGACTTATGTGCAACAGAATAACTTGATACAAATGACCATAAACTTGGCACTCTAACTAGATTTTCTATTTATAAATATTATTTGTTGGAGTAAATACTCGGTATATAGTAACTCAATATTATTAATAAAAGTTATTTTTCCATGTCCTAAGTAGCAAGACTTTTGAGGATTTGTATTATATGATATTGTTTACTATCTCTCCTTCTTATTGTAAATCAAATTTCATAACTGCAAAAAAATCTATGTCTTATGAACATATTTTCAACAGTAAAGTCAAATGTTCTGAAGAACTAACTCCCAACGAAGCCATTTTTGCTATTGGCTTAATGGTAATGGCAGTTGATGGTGATATTGATATGAATGAAGTAGAAATCATTGAGGGTTTTTTACTGAGAAAAGGATTCACTGCTCAAGAAGTAGATGCAGCTAGACAAAAAGTTTTAAAAATAATTCGTCAAGAAAAAAATGAAGCATTATTTTGTGCAGCTAAACAGGTACTTCAAGATGAAAAGGAAATCGAAACTGCTTTTGATTTAGCTGTTAAAGTAGCAATAGCAGATGATAAAGTAACAGAAGAAGAAGATGGTTTTGTAATGGGGTTAGCTAAAGCTCTAAAAATTAGTCAAGAAAAGGTAGATAAAATATTTGCAGATGCCACAAAGTATTATCATAATTCTGGAAGATTAATTGAAAAAATTGACGAAGTTTTATCAAAGTTACCTACTGGTTCAAAATATGAAGGGTATATTGATACTACCACAGGCTTAAGGTCATTAAATATTAAGATTAGGACTCCAAAAAATGAGTTAGTAATACTTAATATTGATGAAACTGGAGATGAGAATCAAATAGAAATGGAATTGGAGGAAGCACCACCATGGATGTTCTAAAAGTAACGGAGAATGATTTTGAAACAATTAACAGTTATCTAGATATAGCAGTGGTAGATTCAAACTAGCTAAATTCTGCACGCTACATATTTTAAAAATATTGCTACAAAGTTTTTGTTGATAGGAGTCAGGAGGAGTGGAAATATTTTAATAGTTTTTCCTGTGATTTTACTACAAGTATCTTTTGGATTATTTCTTAAACAAAAGCTTTGAAACAGTTCACAATTAACTAATAACTTATGAAGAAGTAAGGAGTAAATGACTTGGCTAATTAAGTAATAATTTTGATATTTAGTATTCATGGAATCTACAAAGATATTTTTTTCATAGATATTTGAAACCAAACTATTACAGATTTAGCAGCATTAAATTTTGCAGTATGCTACTTATGAAAGTAGAGTACAGCAATTACTAAAAATAATTATAAATTTACTTGATTAAATAAATTTGAGATTAATTTTGATATGTTCAACTTTATACTTATACCAATTTGAAAAAAAAATGTTACGAATAGTAAGGGCAATAAAAATATTTTACAGGAGATTTACCTTTGACAAAAAATATGATTTCCCAGTTAAAAAATGATATATAAGCTATTCCCATACGACTCCTGACTCCTGACTCCTAAAAAGTTCCCTAGCTATTTGTAGCAAACATTTATCAAATTGGTATTACATCAATTTCCAGGTATACGAGGTAAAAATATTAAATATAAAACCCTTGTAGAAAAGGAATTTTGCCTCTGAGAGGTGTACCTAACTCAGGCTTAATCCGCTGTAATTCATAATAGGATTTTCTCTATCTAAACTACTGTTTTTTTGTAACTAATAATGAATATTAATCGCCGTAATTTTTTAATATTAGTAAGTACAACTTTAGGGGGTATGACTCTAAAGGCTTGTCAAATATCCGAAGATAATTCTTCTTCTTCAGTAACTCCATCTAGTTCACCAAATGATACTAAACTAGCTGAAAGTTCGGGGGAATTTCAACTAACACCTTTGCCTTATGAATATGACGCATTGGAACCTTATATTGATAAGGAAACTATGCAGTTTCATCATGGTAAACATTATGCTGCTTATATTAAAAACTTGAATGGGGCGATCGCTAAGTATCCTGAACTTAAGGATAAGAGTGCTGAGGATTTATTGCGTGGTTTGAATACTTTACCGGAGGATATTCGTACTGTTGTAAAAAATAATGGCGGTGGTTATGTTGATCATAAAATGTTTTGGGAAATTATGACTCCTAATGGTGGGGGTGAACCTCAAGGAAAAATAGCTGCTGCTATTGATGAAAGTTTTGGTAATTTTGATAGTTTTAAGGAAAGGTTTAATGCTGCTGGTGGTAGTCGTTTTGGTAGTGGTTGGGTTTGGTTGGTTTTGGGTCAAAATGGAAAATTAAAGGTTATTACTACTGCTAATCAAGATAGTCCTTTTTTGACTGGGGATTTTCCAATTATGGGTAACGACGTCTGGGAACACGCTTATTATTTGAATTATCAAAATCGTCGCGCTGATTATCTGAAGGCTTGGTGGAATGTTGTTAATTGGCCGGAAGTTAATCGCAGGTATGAGGAGGCATTAACAGTGATCACTTAACAATTATCAGTTATCAGTTTTTAGTTGAATTAGTTTCAACTTTGTTTTTACTAGCAATGTTGAATAAAAGTTCATGTGTATAGGCGAATAGGAGCCACTGCTGTTTATGATATCAGAATTTTTATGAGGATGCAACCGAAAATCCTTCGATGCGCAAATTTTTCAGGAGCTTTATAAAATGACAATGTTCCTGGTTTTCTATTTAGCAGGGATGGATGGAAAGATTTGATGAGGGAAAAAATTTGCTGGTTATCTAGATTATTGATGGTTGGAAAAATTAGTTAATTTTGGAGAATTGAAATTTTCGGCGACGAGCAGGGATATTTTCGGGGAATATTTGGCGCAAACCTTGAGAAAATCTAGTGTATATGTTTATGGAAGTTTCAGAGAATGAAAAGATTTATGATTCTCTCTAGGGAAAATTCCTGAATAAAAGTTAAGTTGAATAAAAAGTCATGCGCACAGGCAAACGAAACCATACAATTTTTACTATATCAGAATTTTTGTGGGAATGCAACCGAAAATCCTTCGATGCGCAAATTTTTCAGGAGCCTTAGAAAATGAAAATGTTCGTAGTTTTCTATTTAGGAGGAATGGATGGAAAGATTTGATGAGGGAAAAAATTTGCTGGTTATCTAGATTGTTATCTAGATTATTGATGGATGAGAAAACTATTGAATTTTGAGAAATTAGAATTTTTGAGGGTAGGAGCAATCACCAGAAAAAATAGTCATTTATTAATTTAATTTATCCTCTAATTACTTCAGGAAATCTAAGGTTGGATTAAGTAGTTATAGTAGCTCGATCTACATCAGCTATAAAATATTGACTGTATAATTATAAGAAAGGCAAAAAACATCCAAACTTCAGAATACTTACTTAAAGTTAGTCTAGCTATAAAAATTTCCTAGCATGAAAAAATATCCAGATTTTACCAACTACGGTTATCAAATTAGCAAAGAACTAGGGCGTAATTTACAAGGTGGGCGAATTACATATTTAGCGAAATCTCTCACTGCAAATCGACAGGTTGTAATTAAGGAATTTAGATTTGCTATTGCTGATGGGAGTTGGTCTGCTTTTAAAGCTTATCAACGAGAAATTTCGGCACTCAAACAATTAAAACATTCTCAGATTCCTTGTTACTTAGACTCTTTTGAAACTGAGTATGGATTTTGTTTAGTAACATAATATATTCAGGCTCCATCTTTAGCAGAAAGACATATTTTTACTCCTGAAGAGGTGAAACAAATTGCTATTTCAGTTTTGGAAATTTTGGTATATTTGCAAAATTTTCAACCGCCAATAATTCATCGGGATATTAAACCAGAGAATATTTTAGTGGATGAAAATTTGCAGGTTTATTTGGTAGATTTTGGTTTAGCAAGATTGCGAGGTGGGGAGTTATCTTTGAGTAGTATTGCAGCAGGAACTCCAGGATTTATGCCTCCGGAGGAAATGTTTAATCGACCTTTGAGTAATGCTTCTGATTTATATAGTTTGGGGGCGACTTTAATATGTTTATTGACAGGAACTAAGAGTGTGGAAGTTGATAGGTTATTGGATGAAGATTATCGGTTTAAGTTTCAATATCTGGTTCCTAATTTACATTTAAGTTTTGCGAAGTGGCTGACAAAAATGGTGGAACTTCATCCGAAAAGGCGTTATGAAAATGCTGTTTTGGCTTTGCGGGAATTAAAGGGAGTTCCTGTTTTCGGAGATGGGGAAGTTTTTTCTTTTGAGAAGAATGAAGTTAAGATTGATCAAAAATTTGTTGATAGGGAAATTCCTGTTGTTGGAGGTGAGGAAATATTTGCTTTTCCGGAAGATGAGGTTAGGGTTAATAAAAATTTTGTTGGTTTTGTAGAGAATGGGGCAATATTTGCTAGTCCTAGAGGAGAAATTAAAAAGAATAAAAACATTACTGCTACTTTCGGAACTTTAGTCGCTATTTGCACTATTTTTACTATAGGATTACTTATTATTTCTCCCAAGAAAGTTGTAGAAAAAAAAGAAATTACAGTAAATAGTACTTCATCAATAACAAATAAAAATAATGATTCAGTAGATCGAACTCTCGAAAATAATCTAGGTCTCAAAGTGTCCGAAATGTCGAAGTCTGATGAAGTGCTTTGGTATGTAGGTTCATGTCCATACTTTTTTTCTCCAAACGATGATTATGCTAATTATCCATGCAAAGAAGATGTGCCTTTAAATATAAAGCAACTTCAGATTAAAGAAGAATGTATAAACTGTGATTTGATAGGTGCAAATCTAGAAAATACCAATCTTGAAAATGCTAATTTGCAGGGAGCATTCTTAGTAAATGCTAACCTAAAAGATACTAATCTCAAAAATGCAAATTTAAAACTGACTAACCTCCGAGGTACTTCAATTAATGAGAAAACTATATTAAATCCTAAATGGCGTTTAGTTTGGAAAATTGTTAATGGAAAATCTGAGGGATTGAATCTGAAAAATGCTGATTTATCTGATGCTTTTCTACTGGGAAATTTAGAAAATCTTGACTTAGAAGGAGCTAACCTAGAAAACACTAATCTTACAGATAGCACATTAGTTGGTGCAAACTTAAAAAATGCTAATCTCAAGGGTGCTAAACTAGGTAGAAGTCAGTACGTCTATTTAGATCATTCTCTAAGCAATCCCGAAGACAAGTTTCCTCATTTACAGCAGGTTAATTTAGAAAATGCCAATTTAGAAACTGCCGAGTTAATATTTTCTAGACTACAAGATGCTAACTTGCAGGGAGCTAATCTCAGGAAAGCTAAGTTACCAGGTTCTTACTTAGAAAATACAAATTTTAAGGAAGCAAATTTAGAAAATACCTGGTTAGAACTTGCATACCTAAAAAATGCCAACCTAGAAAATGCTAATCTTAAAAATGCTAATCTCAAAAATGCCAACCTTACTGGAGCAAATATTAAAGGTGCTGACTTTACAGGAGCAAATTTAGAAGGTGCAACTATGCCGGATGGCAGTATATATAATGGCAAAATAGATAAATAAACAGGTTTGAGATTTTCTCCTCGGATTAGTTCTACTCTCTCGTCTTCTTTCAGGATGCAACTGAAAATCCTTTGATGGGAGATTTTTTTCAGCTAGCTCTAGGAAATGAAAATATCTCTGGCATTGCTCCTAGGGGAGATTCCTGAAAATTCTTTGAGGTGGAAAATTTTTTTAGTACCTTCAGAAAATGAAAAGATTGGTAATTTTTCACTGCCGAGAAAGGGAAGGAAAGATTCTGGGAAAACCAGCATATCTCTCTGGGTGCTTCACAAGATGAAAACTTTTCTGCCATTGCTTATAGGAAAATTCTGGAAAATCCTTCGACACGCCGAATTTTTCCGAAGCTTGAGACAATAAAAATCTTGGTAATTTTTCACTGCCGAGAAAGGGAAGGTAAAGATTCTGGGAAAATCAGCACATCTCTCTGGGTACTTCACAAGATGAAAAGATCTGTGCCATTGCTCCTGGGAAAAATTTCTGAACATCCTCTGGCGCGCCGAATTTTCTCAGCGCCTCAGAGAATGACAATATTGGTAATTTTTCACGCTAGGAGAAATGGATGGAAATATTTTAGGAAACACAAACCTATCTTTGGAGTGCTTCAGAAAATGAAAATTTCTCTGCGATTGTTTCTGGAAAAAATTTCTGAACATCCTTCGGTGCGCCGAATTTTTCGGTAGCTCTCAGAGAATGACAATGTTGATAATTTTTCACGCTAGGAGGAATGGATGGAAATATTTTGAGAAAAACCAGCCTATCTTTAGGGTGCTTCGCAAGATAAAAATTTCTCTGCCATTGCTTCTGGGAAAATTCTGGAAAATCCTTCGACATGCCGAATTTTTCCGAAGCTTGAGAGAATGACAATGTTGGTAATTTTTCGTTGGGGAGAGTAAGGATGGAAATATTTTGAGAAAAACCAACCTATCTTTATGAGTGCTTCACAGAATGAAAATATTTCTGCCATTGCTCCTAGAAAAAATTTCTGAAAATCCTTCGACGCACCGAATTTTCTTAGGCGCCTCAGAGAAGGAAAAAGTTAGTAATTTTTCTTTGGGGAGGAATAGATGGAAAGATTTGATAGTGGGAAAAAATTTAGCAGTTATCTATAATTTTTGAGAAGTCAGAAAATTAGTTAATTTTTAGGAACGTGAGGAGCGATCACCACAAAAAGATATTTTATTACTCTCGAGAAGAACCAGATAATCCCAAGCCTAACGCTACAATCACTTACTACTGCCACTGCCAAACAAAATTTCCACGACCAACAAATTAATTGATAACTGATAACTAAAATGACCAATCCTGAAAATACCATCCGCATCCGAGGCGCCAGACAACATAACCTCAAAAACATCGACCTAGAACTCCCACGCGATCGCCTCATAGTCTTCACAGGAGTTTCTGGCTCCGGCAAATCCTCCCTTGCCTTCGACACAATATTTGCCGAAGGGCAACGTCGCTACGTCGAATCCCTCAGCGCTTATGCCCGACAATTTCTCGGACAACTCGACAAACCAGACGTAGACTCCATCGAAGGATTAAGCCCCGCCATATCCATCGACCAAAAATCCACATCCCATAATCCCCGCTCGACGGTCGGCACCGTCACAGAAATTTACGACTATCTAAGATTACTATTTGGTAGAGCCGGAGAACCCCATTGCCCAATTTGCCACCATAATATTGCTCCTCAAACCATTGATGAAATGTGCGACAGAATTATGGCTCTTCCAGACCGCACGAAATTTCATATCCTAGCTCCCGTGGTTCGAGGCAAAAAGGGGACTCATCAGAAACTTTTATCTAGTTTAGCTGCTCAAGGATTTGTTCGTTTGAGGGTTGATGGAGAGGTCGTAGAAATTGCTGAAAACATCAAATTAGATAAAAATCGTACACATACTATAGAAATTGTTATTGACAGACTGATTAAAAAGCCAGGTATAGAAGAACGTTTAGCAGATTCTCTAAATACTTGTCTACGTCAATCTACTGGAATTGCTTTAATCAACGTATTAAATGACACATCGGCAAAGATAGGGGCAGTGCCTACAAAAAATAAGTATAACCTAACTCCGGCAAAAATAGCAACTTCAGCTAATTCTAAATCTGACAATAATTCAGCTAATTCCAGTCAGGAACTAGAAGCAGAAATGGAAAATTCTCAGACTCAAATAGTATTTTCGGAAAATTTTGCCTGTCCGGAACATGGAGCAGTGATGGAAGAATTGTCACCCCGACTCTTTTCTTTCAACTCCCCCTACGGTGCCTGTCCGACCTGTCACGGCTTGGGTAGTCTCAAACAATTTTCCCCAGAATTAATAGTACCCGACCCCAATGCACCCTTATATTCAGCGATCGCTCCTTGGTCGAATAAGGAAAATCCCTATTATTTTTCTCTGCTGTATAGTTTGGCTGAAGCTTATGACTTTGAGATAGAAACTCCCTGGAATAAATTGAGCAAGAAAGAACAAAAGTTGGTGCTTGAAGGTAGCGACGAACCTATCTGGATGGAAACCAAAGATGGAGAAGGAGATTATCGTTACTACCCTGGAGTTATCCCCACTTTGACAAAACAATATCAGGAAACAGGTTCAGATTTAATCAAACAAAAATTAGAACAATACTTAGTCAATCAAACCTGCGAAACTTGCCAAGGAAAAAGACTAAAACCAGAAGCACTTGCCGTAGAAGTCGGGCAATATAAAATTACCGACTTTACAGAAGTTTCCATTCGAGAATGTCTAGAAAAAATCAATAACTTAAAACTAAGCGATCGCCAGGCAAAAATAGCAGAATTAGTATTGAGAGAAATTCGAGCCAGACTAAATTTTCTTTTGGATGTTGGCTTAGATTATCTAACATTAGACCGAGCAACAATGACACTTTCTGGAGGAGAAGCGCAAAGAATTAGATTAGCAACACAAATTGGTTCTGGTTTAACAGGAGTTCTCTACGTTTTAGACGAACCAAGTATTGGTTTACATCAGAGAGATAACAATCGCCTCTTGCAAACTTTAACCAAACTTCGCGACTTAGGAAATACATTAATAGTTGTAGAACATGACGAAGAAACTATTAGAACTGCCGACCATATTATTGATATAGGTTCCGGAGCAGGAGTACATGGCGGGCGAATAATTTCTCAGGGAAATTTCCAGAAATTATTAGCAACAAAAGAATCACTAACAGGTGCTTACTTATCCGGCAAAAAAATTATTGCCACCCCATCAGAAAGAAGAACAGGAAACGGCAAATCTCTACTACTAAAAAATTGTCATCGAAACAATCTCAAAAATATAGATATAGAAATTCCTTTAGGAAAACTTGTCTGTATTACTGGCGTTTCCGGTTCAGGAAAATCTACCTTAATGAACGAATTACTTTATCCAGCTTTGCAAAATAATCTCAGTCGTAACGTTCCCTTTCCCAAAGACTTAGAAAAAATCAAAGGATTAAAAGCAATAGACAAAGTAATCGTAATCGACCAATCACCTATAGGCAGAACACCCCGTTCAAATCCAGCAACTTATACAGGAGTATTTGATGTAATTAGAGGAATATTTGCCGAAACCATAGAAGCAAAAGCCAGAGGTTATAAACCAGGGCAATTTTCTTTTAATGTCAAAGGCGGTAGATGTGAAGCTTGTAGCGGACAAGGTGTAAATGTAATAGAAATGAACTTTCTGCCAGATGTTTATGTGCAATGCGAAGTTTGTAAAGGTGCAAGATATAGTAGAGAAACTTTGCAGGTAAAATATAAAGATCGGTCAATTGCTGATGTTTTAAATATGACTGTAGAGGAAAGTTTAGAAGTATTTAAAAATATTCCCAGAGCAGCCAATAGATTACAAACTTTAGTAGATGTAGGCTTAGGTTATATCAAATTAGGTCAATCCGCACCGACACTTTCTGGCGGAGAAGCACAAAGAGTAAAATTAGCTTCCGAGTTATCTAAACGAGCAACGGGAAAAACTATTTATTTAATAGATGAACCAACAACAGGTTTATCATTTTATGACGTTCATCAGTTATTAAATGTTTTGCAAAGATTAGTAGATAAAGGAAATTCCATTCTAGTAATTGAGCATAATTTAGATGTAATTCGTTGTGCCGACTGGGTAATAGATTTAGGTCCGGAAGGAGGAGACAAAGGAGGAGAAATTATTGTTTGTGGAACACCGGAAGAAGTAGCAGAGAACTTTGAGTCTTATACTGGGAAATATTTGCGGGAAGTATTGGAAAAGTATTCACTGAAAGTTGACGAAAATTGAGATTTATTGAAGTATGGGTTTTTTCAGTCAGTAATTTTCACATTTCTGTCTAGAGGCAAGTAGATATTTTCTGAAGTGGAGGAAGCACCTCTTGCCTTCCTTCAACTTTTTGCCAGTTTTCCTTCACAGGTGAAAATTTCACTTCTATATATAGATAGTCGAAAATTTGTCAGAGACTTTTCCAGGATATCTGGTTTGGCTAGAGAGAAGTACATATTTTCTGAGGTGGAGGAAGCACCTCTTGCCTCCCTTCAACTTTTTGCCAGTTTTCCTCACAGGTGAAAATTTCACTTCTATATATAGATAGTCGAAAATTTGTCAGAGACTTTTCTCAAATATCTGCTTTTAGCTAGAGGCAAGTAGATATTTTCTGAAGTGGAGCGATCGCCTCTTGTCTCCCTTCGACATTTTTGCTAGTTGTCCTCAGTGGAAAACCACAAACATTTTCATTCTCTTAAGTCAAAAAAAATCGCGCGTCAAAGGATTTTCGGTTGCATCTCCACAAAAATTGTGATATGATCAAGGCTACCTAGACTTATTCGTATATACGCATGACTTTTTATTCAACTAAATTCTTGGCCTTTATATAGTTACCTGAGCAAATTGCTTTCTAGTTTCTCCCACTGACTCCATCTCTAAAAATATTAAATTTATTCCAAAGAAAACAAATTTTTATAGGAAAGCCAATACTAATATATTTCAACTTTCCTTGCTATCAATATCTAGATAAATTCTTCTAATTACCAACTAATTAATTTCCTTTTCAATCTAGATTTTTAGCAGGTAGCAAAAATGCTGTTATTAAAGCAACAGTACCTCCCAATAAACCCCAACCCAACCAAACATTAAAATTCCTACCTCTGCTTTTTGCCACAAAAGCAGCAGCAGTACCAATAATACAATGTAAAATCATTAATATCCAGAATAATTGCCAGTTAATTTCATTCATCATTTTCTTTCAAGTATCAGTTATTTGAGAATAAGGACCTAAAAATTTTTCACCATCAAAATGAATTATATGGTCTGGTGTATCAGCAATCCAAACTTCTGTTTCCCAAGCAATATCAGCAGCAAACTTGCGAAAAGTATGATGGTCTAGAAAAGCTGTGACAAAAATTATGTCAGCCTTACATTTTTCTGTGAGTTTTTTCAGTTCTAATAAACGTACATTAGAAATTACACCTGAAATATGAACAGCTTCTATCAAATAAAGCCAATTTTTCTGCTCTGAATCAGCTACTATGTCCGGTAATTCACCATCAGATAAATCAAAAAAATTTAGTTCTCTAAGTTTAGTTTTTTCTAAATGTAAAAACTTCTTAGCCGTATCGCCGAGATATAAGACTTCTGCACCATAACCATATCTAGGTAAAAAACTTTCAATAATTGCTTTCTGTAATTCATTATGTTTGCCAGGGCTAAAATTCAAGACTTTACCAGAAGGAAAGTTGACAGGAATTAAACTTATTTCTCGTTGACTAGAAAGTTGTTCTTCTAGGGTGACTTGGTTAGATAAAAAAATCTCTACTTCTTCTTTCCAGTTATCTGAACCAAAATTTTTAATTAAGTTAGCAAAATTAGGATTTAAAGCAAAAGACCTTGTACCATCATTTCTAGCAGAATTTGGATTAGCAGCACTGGGAATAATAATTCCTGTAAGAACAATTAATTTTAAATCTTTCCGGCGAATATCATCATAAGAACTTTCAGATATTTGTTCATCAAAATAATTATTCCAGTACCTAATAATTTCTCTAGTTCTTAAAGCATGAGAATTATCAATTTTTTCCCATTCATTATTTTTTTTAACATTAGCTACAGCTAAAAAAGCCATTGCCATTCTTTCCAATCGTCTTTGAGTCATTCCTTCAATAGGTACACCCAGTTTAGAAATAATATACAAGGCTTCATTAATTAACTTTTGCAGTTGTTTAGGTTTATCTGACTTAGTAATATATTTGGGAATTTCAGGCATTTTTATCTCTTAAAAAGGTAAAGATAATTGTACAGGGATAATTTTTTGTGAAATTTCCTTTGATGAGAATCTTTTCCCAGATTATAAATAACTCCTAATATTCCCTGCTAAATGAAAAGTAAATAAAGGAGGAACTGCATTTCCAATCTGATTAAAACAACTGGTTTTCTTTCCTACAAATTCAAACAAGTCCGGAAAACTTTGTAATCTTGCCGCCTCCCTTAATAATAAACGTCTTCTTCTCCCATCCGGCAATTTTATTCGGTGCATATCGCCTGTAGGAGCTGAAATATTTCGACAAGTTAAAGTTCTAGCAGGTTTGTCTAAATACAAGTCACGGGGTTGTTTACAACTAGAAGCTTTTTCATATTTTTCCACATATTTATCCATGCTTGAAGTGAGAAATTTTGACTCCGGAGGCGCATGGAATGCCATTTGTCCTAATGCTTCTCTAACAGTTACTTTTTGCTCTAAAACTTGAGGAAATTTAAAGTTACCTTTATGCCCAACAACTATAACTCGTTGACGATTTTGAGGCACACCAAAATCAACAGCATTCAACAATTTCACCTCAATAATATAACCCAAAGATTGAGGCGCCTGAGTAATTTCATCCAAATACCATTTATTCCGATAAAGCCAGCCTCGTATATTTTCAAATAAACAAATTTCAGGTTTTAATCTTGCCACTACATTAATAAAAATAGGAAAACCATCTCGCGAATCTTGTAAACCTTTTTGCTTTCCACCAACACTAAAAAGTTGACAAGGAAGACTGCCCATTATTACCTTTCCAGGAGTTCAATAATTAAGAATTAAGAATTTAGAATTTAGAATTACCTCTCCTTGAAAAAAAGAGGATTAACGAACAGAAAAATTTTTATTTATTATCCCCTTAAAAGGGGAGGCTTTAAAGCACAATATTTCGGTAATTCTGTTTCTGAAGTCAGAGTAATTTGAGTACAATTACCTTTTAAATTTTTATTATAAGTTGCACAACAATCAACATCTATTTGAAAACCATGAGTGGCAAAACCTTGTGCTTCAAAACCTAGAGATAAACCACCACATCCGGCAAATAAATCGATAACTAAATGATCGGCAAAAATAGCTGGTTCAAGTAAATTATTGATTTTGTCTATATAGTTCATGTATGGAATTTACATTTTATTAAAGAAAAGGCAATATAGAAAAGGAACATTGAAACAGTTAACAGTTATCAAGTATAGTAGTGGGGAATTAAAACCAACCACAATCTGCACACTACCAATTTTAAAAATATAGTGAAGGTTTAGAAATTTGAGAAAATTTGGAGTTGAAATAGTTAAAAGTTAACTTACAATTGATAATTTGATAGGTTTAATATATTTTTTGATTTTGCTAAAATTCTACTATATATTATCATATTTTATATTATTTGTTTAGCAAAATACTCACAAATTATGTAGCTAATATCTACAGAAAAACATCAGAATCTTTATAAAAAATAACTAAATAACTTTATAGCGTTTCTCAATATTTGTGAGATACAATTATTTTTCTTATTTTCTGTTTATTATTCCCAGTATAAAGTTTTCCAGAAAAACTATAATTTTATACCTAATACCAAATTCATGCTATAGATAGTTACACTAAAATCCTTTACCAAACTATCAAGATATTTTCGCTACTCCTAACACATACTAGCTACTACCTAGCAAGATTGTATAAAATTGGTATGACTACTGATTAAAATGATTATATTCTAGATTGTTATATTTTTATGTCCAACAACTTCTTTGATAGCTAGACTAATAAATAACTGAAAATTTGAGATTTCTTTAAACAACGTAAAATGTGCCTCCTTAAAATCTCAAATTTGTGCTTAGACAAGATTTGCAAAATTTAGGAAAAAAGGCTATATACTTAGAAGTTCATTCAGCCTTAAACAATAAATAATTACGATGTCAGAAAATCACCAAGAGATTTGCCCAGTGTGTCAAGTCAAAATTGTGGGTGGAGATAAGGTATTATTTTATTCTGGACCACCTGCGACTAGAGCCAAGCTATGGGCTCGTGTCTGCCAATATGTCCAGAAAGATGGTTGTATAAATCAAGAACCAGATGCAGTTGGAAATGTGAAACCCGAAGATTACTATAACCCTGATATTTCCTAGTATCATTTTATATTTACTTCTAGCTACTTTGGTTCTTGGGAAATATGTCAAACGAGCAGAATTGATAATTTTAACATATCCATAGCAGGGAGCAAGTATATTATTGACAAAGCCCTTAGTTTTTTAGAGGTTTCAGCAAGCTTTGACTTTTTGTTTTTTACTTCTGAGTTTCATATAAAGATGTGAAAAAGTAGTAGTATTTTGGATTTTTGTTGTATAAGTTTGGTTATGATATGAAATGGGTTCAGAAAATGGATACTCAATATTGTTCTTAGTATGATACCGTATATGATTTGTTAAATAGTGCTGATTTAATCATACAGTGAAATTAAATAATGAATCAGACTGTAGCGTTTATTGTGGGATGTATTTTAACAGGGGTCTTAATTGTCCTCTTACTTATGGGTTGGATTGTTTTTGGCAAGTCATCTCCTGATGATCAGATAAAATTGTCAATACCATCCCCTTCACCTTCTGTAACATTTTCTTCTCCTCCCAAGGTTTATCCTTCTCCTCTAGTAACTGCCTTACCTCAGCCACTACCATTACCACCCCCACCTATTTCAGTTCCTTCTGCTCCTGACTTTAAGGATTATAAGTTGGAACAACAAATTAGAAATCAATCTGAACAACAACGTTCAGCTTACGACCAACTGAACACTCAACTACAACAGCAATTACTTGATACACGACAATTGAAAACTCAGTTAGAACAACAGTGGGGAGAAATACAACAACTCAGACTCCAACAAGAGCAATTAAGACTGGAAAATGACCGACTATTGGTTCAAGTCCAACAACAAGAACGTTTGATTTCTGGCTTAAGTCTACAGCAAGGTATAGATAGTTATAATAGAAGAGCGTCAAGTAGTTCTGCAAGTTATTTAGAAAAAGGTTTAGCATGGTTTATTGCAGGAATAATTCTGGCTATTTTAGTTTTAGGTGGTGGAATTATTTTAATTGGGATGATTATTTTATTTGCCCAGCCTCAACGACGAGCTTCTTACAGTAGTAAGACTACTACCCAAAATATTAATGTTCCTTGGGAGTACACTATTTATGATCAGGAGCCAACTAAATTTTTACCTCCTTATATTGACAGGAATAAACGGACGAAATAATTCAATGAATTTATGATTAATTAAATAATAATAAATTAGAGAATATCATAGATATATAAATATATAGGTTTATATAATATCTACTGGATAGAATATTTTATATAAGACATCCTTGCTTACTCTTCAACATTTTATCCTTTTCTAGCATAATTAATTCTAATAGCTGTTTAAAACAATTTTTATGGGTAAGAAAATAACTATAAAAATTATGTTAAATTCACTTAAGTATTAAATAATTTTTGGTATACACAATCCTAAGCATTAATGTATTAGCCTTCAGCTTTTCCTTAGTAATCATTCTATACCAAGTAATTAATGAAAGATTAGCTAATATGCTGTTAAAGTAACTTTTAATTTTCAGTCAATCTTTCCACTCTGATTATTACTTCAAAAAGAATAAGTTAATATCCTATTCCTTTGAGCATAGCAAGTTAAAATTATAGTGATTATTAGGGAGGTATTAATGTCAATCAAAGAGAATCTTTTTCCCAGCAATTTTATCACAACAAATAGTATTAATCTTCATTATGTTACTCAAGGCTCAGGCCCATTAATGTTAATGTTACATGGATTCCCTGAATTTTGGTATTCTTGGAGACATCAAATACCTGAATTTGCTCAAGATTATAAAGTAGTTGCCCTAGATTTGAGAGGGTACAATGAAAGCGATAAACCTGAAGAAAAATCTGCTTATGTTATGGCAGAATTTATCAAAGATATAGAAGGAGTAATTACAGGATTAGGTTATGAAAATTGTGTTTTAGTAGGGCATGATTGGGGAGGGGCAATAGCTTGGTGTTTTGCTTATGAAAATCCAGAAATGGTCGAAAAATTAATTGTAATGAATATTCCTCATCCGGCAAAATTTATGGAAGGGTTAGGTACTCCAGAGCAACTTTTAAGAAGTTGGTATATATTTTTCTTTCAATTGCCTTTTTTACCTGAATTGATGTTTGAATTTGATGATTATCAGGCTATTGCTTCAGCATTTAAAAATATGGTGATTAATCAATCTGCCTTTACTGAAGCTGACTTAGAAGCATATAAAGATGCTGCAGCTAAACGAGGTGCTTTAACTTCAATGATTAATTATTATCGTAATATTTTTCCTGGTTTTTTTAATCAGCAAGAGTGGGGAATGCTACGAGTTTATACTTTAATGATTTGGGGAAAAAATGATACGGCTTTAGGAACAGAATTAACTTATGGTACGGAAGAATATGTGGAAAATTTTCAACTTCGTTATATTCCTAACTGTAGCCATTGGGTACAACAAGAACAGCCTGAATTAGTGAATCAATATATGCGAGAATTTTTGAGTAATAATGATGAATCAATTGAATAAAATTTTCCGAAGTTGGTTGATAGTAATAATTTTAATTCTGATAATAAACTTTTTTTTTATATTTAAGAATACTTTGGCTCAACCCATTAGTAATAGTGAGCGGACTCAAAAAGTTTTGGAGTCTATTGAATTAGATACAGATTTAATTTTATCAGGTGCTAATCCCCACAAACGCCAAGATTTCAAAGCAGAAAAATATGCTCAGATGTCTCAATCATCATTTACTTTTTATAGAGCGACAAACTCTTTATTTTGGCAAGATTTTACTAATGATAGTAGGCTTGGTAAATTTGGTAATCCTAAAACAAAAACTTGGATTTTAGGTGATTGTCACGTTGATAATTTTGGCGCTTATAATAACGATAAAGGAGAAATTATTTTTGATATCAATGACTTTGATGAATCAATAATTGCTGATTATCAATATGATTTATGGCGTTTAGCAACAAGTATGATTTTAGTCGCTGAAGATAATTATATTATATCTAAATCTGACCAGAAAGAAATAATTGATACTTTGAGTCAAAGCTATCTAGATACCCTAGAATATTATGTAGATAATAATGATGAGACCCAGATATATTTTACTGAAAAAAATACCAGTGGAGAGGTGAAAAAGACTATAGAAAAAGCTGCTGAAAAAACACGACTAGGAATGCTATATGACTGGACTAAAGTTGTAGAAGGTAAACGATTATTTGACTTTGATAATGAAGATTTAGCCATAGCATCTGATGCTAAAAAAGCTATTGAATCAGAAATGTTAGCTTATGGTAAAACTCTTTCTAAAAATCTAAGTTATGACCCAGAATATTTTAAAGTTAAAGATGTTGCTCAAAGATTAAATGCTGGATTAGGGTCATTAGGAACGCCACGTTATTACTTGTTAATAGAAGGAGAAACTAATAATTTAGATGATGACCATATTCTCGATATTAAACGTCAGTATCAACCTCCTGCTTATGAATTATTTAGCTTATACGATCGCCTAAATTATGACAGTATATTTGACAATACTGCCAAACGTCATGCCGAAGCTTATACAGCTTTAATCAAAGACGCTGATGATTTTTTAGGATGGATGGAACTTGTGGATAATAATCCTGCTGATGGATATTTTTCTGGTTATTATTCTGTCCGAGAAATATCTCCTTATAAAAAGTCTCTTAAAACTAAGAAATTAAAAAATAAAGATAGTTTTATAGAAGTTGCCTATCAATTGGGAAAGATTCTGGCTACTAATCACGCTAGAGCAGATAAAGATTTTGATAAAAAATTAGTTACTTATTCTTTAGAAAAACAGGTGACAAAAATGACGGATGGTAAGCATAAAGAATTTCGAGAATTAATTTTTGAAGTAGCCTTTAAATATGCAGAGCAAGTCAAAATTGATTATCGTAGTTTTGTAAATAGTAAATAGGTATTCGGGAAAAGGAAGAAGGAAGAAGGAAGAAGGGGTAATATCAAATCTGGTAGCATTGTTATAATTATGGTTTGCTGAAAAAGTCTTTTAGTAGGAGTAGGAGTCAGGAATCAGGAGTCAGGAGAAACAGCTAATTTAGAGGAGGTAGTGGGAGGAATTATCCCTTGATTTTTCTGTAATATTGAGCAAAAAATGCTAAATTTTTGAACCTTTTTGACCTAAAAGTTCGTACTTTTTCCAGACCTAAAAAGGAGCAAAGCTTTATTTGTAAAGCCTTTGATGTTTAATCAGCAAGCCCTAATTTAGATAGTTAATCTAGGAGTCATATCAAATCCGCTTGATTGGGAATAAAAAAATCTCCAATGTTCATAACTACTAAATCTTTATAATTCTCTCTCCTCCTGACTCCTAACTCCTGACTTGACCAATCTATAACTATTTAACTGGATTTGATATCAGGAGAGAAGAGGACTTAGAAAGATTTGCTCTTGGCGCTCAGATGAAAAATTTTTCATACCAAATTAAGCGAATTTGATATAAATTCTAAATTCTAAATTCTCAATACTATCCAGCAACAACAGTCTGATCGCGCCCCTGCTCCTTAGCATGATAAAGTGCAGCATCCGCAGTTTGAATTACCTGTTCAGATGTTCTCCCATGCTGAGGATAAGAAGCTACACCAAAAGAAGCAGTAATAGAATCTAAAGTAGTCTCTCGATAACGTAAACGTAACTGTTTAATTGCCAAACGAATATCTTCAGCCCGTTTTTGAGTTTCCTTCACAGATGCACCAGGCAAAATCAACGTTAACTCTTCCCCACCATAACGACAGGCAACATCAGACTTCCGCACAGCATTAATTAGAGTTTTTCCCACTTCCTCAAGTACCAAATCTCCCGCATCATGGCCAAAATTATCATTAAATCCTTTGAAGTGATCAATATCAATCATAATAACTCCCACCGAATGTTCATTTCTTTTTGCCCGGTGAATTTCTTGCTCCAGAAACTCTTCCAAATAGCGACGATTATACAAACCTGTCAGAGGATCACGAATACTTTGATTTTTCAGAGTTTCTCTTAATTCTAAATTAGCCAGTGCCAATGCTAAATGCTGTGCTACAGTGCAACCTAATTGTTGCTTGGCTTCACTCAAAGCTTCTGGTTTCATCGCAGTTAACTGTATTAACCCTATGGTATCTCCATTTGCAATCATGGGAATACATAAAGATTTAGCAGGAGGAGTAGTAGCATTTATATGTTGACATAATAAACTGGAGCTATCTGCTTCCACCAAATGAATTCGCCCTCGCCGTAACGCCCAACATTCAGATGGTTGAAAGATTGGCAAATTAGGAACACATTCACCCCAATTTGCTACCATTGCCAATAAATTTTCCCCATTTATCATCCTAAATATACTCCCACAACAACCAGGAAATAGAGGTTTAAGTAAATCACCTAACATTTTTTCCGCTTCCTGTGCAGAAGCACAAACCTGTAAAAATTCATTCATTTTCCCCAACAATACCATCTCTTGATTGCGCAATTCCAGTTCATTCACCCATAACTCTAACTGTTCCTGATTTTGCTTGTTCTCAGTAATATCAAGACAACAACCAATATAACCTGTGAATTCACCATTAGCGGTAAACCGAGGAACTCCCTGATTCAATACCCATCGATATTCCCCATTAGATCGGCACAGACGATATTCTATGCGAAAGTTTTGACGACTATGAAAGGCATTCCTATAAGTCTTCAAATAGTTATCTAAATCTTCTGGATGCACCCCCTTTAACCAACCATCACCTAATTCTTCTGCCAAAGTACGTCCGGTAAATTTTAACCACACCTGGTTAAAGTAATTGTACTTGCCATCAATTCCCGAAACCCAAATCAGTACAGGAGCGCCATCTGCCATCAATCTAAATCTTTCCTCACCCTCTCGCACAGCTAATTCAGCTCGTTTGCGATTTGTGATATCTTGAACTGTACCAAATAATTTGATAACTTCACCTTCTTCATTTAATACTGGTTGCCCTTGGGCAAAAATATCTCGTGTTTTACCACTTCTAGAGATGATTCTTGCTTCCAAACTGTAGGGTTTGCCTAATTTAATTGCTTGTCGTAGAAGTTTTTCTTGATATTTAGCATCTTCGGGATAATACCATTGTAACATTTTCTGATAAGTAAATCCTGGCTCAGGTGGTAAACTAAAGATGCGGAAAAGTTCATCTGAACAAGTAAGTTTTTCTGTGAGGGGATCATATTGCCAACTACCAAGATGAGCAAGTGTTTCTGCATGGTTAAACAGATGCTGATTTTCTTGGAGTGTTTGTTCAGTTTGCTTGCGCTCATTAATATCTTGAATCATTCCCATATAACATTTTGCTTTACCTGCAAGATTCCGAATTATGGAGACACTAATATTAATCCATACAGTAAGGTTATCTTTGCAAATATAACGTTGATCGACTGAAAAAGATTCAATTTTACCTGCCCAAAGTTGTTCAACCTGTTCTGTATAGGTAGGAAAATCTTCTGGATGGATGATATCTGCAAGTTTTTTCTGCAGTAATTCCTCTTGTGAATATTTAACTAACTCGACAAATTTTTGGTTAAATAGCAGCAACTCTCCTGTTGCAGTTGCTTGAATAATACCTACTTCTGCTTGAGAAAAAATACTCCGAAACCGCTCTTCACTGTCTCGCAAGAAAATTTCCATTTGTTTGTAGTCACTAATGTCTCGGTTACTGACTCGTCTACCTAACCAACGCCCATCTTGAGTATAAATAGACTGACAACAATGACCTATCCATTTTGTTTTACCCCCACGAGTAATGATCCGAAAATCCATTGAGTATGTTGTATCTGTCTCAAAACTGTCTGCAAAATATTGTTTCACAATTTGCGAGTCTTTAGGGTGAACTATGGTTTTGAACAAGTTAGGATTTTCTAGAAATTCCTCTGGAGTGTATCCGGTAATGCGTTCACAGGATGGGGAAACGTAGATAAATTTACGTTCTGGGTTTAGCCAATATTCCCAATCATAAGTAAAATTAGCAATAGTGCGGAATCTTTCTTCGCTTTTTTTCAGTGCTGCTTCAACTTCTTTGCGTTCAGTTATATCACTAGCAACAGCATAAATTGTGGCTAGTTCAGTAAATGGTGTAGCATTCCACATTAACCAACGATAGCTACCATCTTTACACCGATAGCGATTTTCAAAATGAATTGCACTACTACCTTGGGAAATTTGCTCTAATTCTGCTTGGGTAGATTCGCGATCTTCTGGATGAACAAAATTCAATAAAGGTTGAGATAATAATTCTTCTTGAGTATAACCCAGGGTTTTTTCCCAAGCTGGATTTAATTTGACAAAGTAACCCTCAAAATTAGCAATACAGAGCATATCAATAGAAACAGAGAAAAAGCGATCGCGTTCATTTTCTGCTTTTACCCTTTCTGTAATATCTTTTTGCACTCCCACATAGTGGGTTAATTTTCCCTGCTCATCTCGAATTGGATCAATTGTTAGTTCATGCCAAAAAACAGTATTATCTTTGCGATAATTTTTCAGAGTAATATCACAATAGGTTCCTGTTTGTAAACATTCTAAAGCAGATTTTTGATTTGTTTCACCTGACAGGAAACCGGGATTTAGTCCCATCGCTTCTTCTGCTTGGTAACCTGTAATTTTCTCAAAACTTGGATTAACATAAATAATTGGATTATTAGGCTGAGTAGCATCTGTAATAATAATGCCATTGCTACTGGAAAAAAGAGCTTTTTCTAATAATTTTAATCTAATTTCTTGCTCTTGCTTTGCAGTAATATCACGAGTCACTACGGTAAAGCTATGAATTTTTGGGAATTGATCGTCAAGAGCTGTAATAATAGTCGAACACCAAATTTTCCTACCATCTTGTCTAATAATTAATTCTTTCCCTTCATATCGTCCAGTTTGAATTGCTATTTCTAATACTTGCTGAACTTTACCTTGTTTAATATCTGCCTCACAGAAAAAGTAAGAAAAATTCTCACCCAGAATCTCTGTTTCTTGATATCCAGTAATTTTTTCTGCTCCTGGATTACAACTAATAATATCACCTTTACTATTTAGCATAAAAATGCCGTAATCTCTCACTCCATCTATTAGATAATGTAATTCTTCTTCGTGATTTATCAATCCATTTTCAGATCTTGCTAACTTGGAGTTATGATTACTTTGTTTGACGTCTAGCTTTTTTTTAACCGCCTTTAATTTTGTCTCTAAACGTCTTTTTTCTTCCTGTTCTGCTGCTAATTTTTGGAAAAATAAATCTTGCCGAATTGCCAGAGATAAATAAGTTGATAATTGTTTCAATAATTCAATTTCATCAGACTGCCAATTTCTAGGAGACGAACAATTTTGAGCAATCAATAATCCCCATAAATCGGGTGGAGAATAATTCTGTTTTTTGCCAGTTTCCAGAAGTTGATTATTTTCTAGTAGTATTGGCACAACTAAATTAGCTTTAACTTGCAAATTTGCCAGAAATTTTGCATGACAAGGAGTTAATCCAGCAGTTTCTAAATCTGTAAAAATTTGTATTCTACCTTGTTGATAATCTGCAACCAAGTTTGCCTGAAAATATGGATATAAAACTGTTCTTCCTAAAATAGACCACTCTGGTTCAACTACTGACTCCGCCACAACTTCTCCACCAAAGTCAGAGTTGAATTTATAAATAATTACCCGCTCATTATTCAGTAACTGACGCAGTTCTGCAATCGTAGTATTAAATATTTTCTCTAAATTCTGATATTGACTAATTTGTAATGCTAAAGTTTTGAATAAATGTTCTTTTTGATCTATATATTTATATTCAATTGTTTTTATAGATAACTGCATTATTTTTCCCTGCTGTAATTTTTGCACTTCCGGCTTAAGTGGTTTTATAAGATCTTGTTTTTTTGATATATTCACTTGATTATCCATAATTGTACCTATTTAATTATTTTAATATTTCCCGATTAAATTTATTAAAATATTTCTATTTTGAGGGTTGATTTGATTTTGGATATCTCAAAAATATCAAGGCAAGAAAAAATCCTTTGAATGCTAAGTATATTCCCTGATAAATCATACTGAATCACTACTTTTTTTTAATATATTTATAATTGTTAAATCACAATTTAGCCTTTATATTCGGTATTTTAGATGGTAAATAGTAATTTAAAATTGAGTTTAGTATTACTACAGGATAAATTGCTTTATTTTCTATCTTGAATTATACCACAATAACAATAATTTTATGGTGTTACTATTTTAGGAATACCATTTCTCTGTAATAATACGCTTAATAATTCTTACCCAGACCTGAAATTTACTGATAGTTGTTATCTTTTATTAAGCGCAAATTCATAGAGAAATGGTATAAGCATATCAGAACTGTTTATTAACTAGACATATTATCTATAGCAATCCTATTTAAGTTGTAATATTTTGGTGGTAGGGGGCGTTTCATGTTTCGGAGCAAAACGGCCGTTTGATCGTACAGGAGCCAGGTAACAGAGCCGTCGGATTGGCGACGTACATGATTTTAAAGATTTTCCATTAAAATTAACTGTTATAAAAATTTCATAACCAATATTGGATTGCTATATTGCCTATTTCCTATTCCCTACTAAACTAATAGACATTTAAAATTTGTATTAGCAAGTCATAAGTCATAAGTCATAAGAATTTTCCTTTAAATGAGGCACACAATAATAAGTTGTTTAAATCACAACAGCTTACCTATCATAACTTTTTACAACTACCAACTTTAATAAATCTAATTGTGAGGAGAGAGCAAAATATTTCGGGAATTAATTAATCTAGAATATAAGGTATTTTTCTCACCTTGCCTGTAGTTCTATAATCAATTATTTTTTCTCACTAAACAAGCCAGTAAGTAGGTAGGTGAAAAAATTTACAAGTATGTCATTGCGACTGCAGCGGAGCGGAAAGAAGCAATCTCAAGGGTTTCAACTGCTTTAACATTTGGTTACATAGTGACGTTTATTCGCGCATACCTACTTAAGTCTGAGGTTGCTTTCAACAAAAAGTTAGGTTTAAAGTTATAAGTAGTCATGCTTTCTAGGAATTTCCTAATTAAGTCATGCAAGAGGTAACAGGGAGTCAGTGGGATGTGAATTAATTTTGCTTATCCACTTACAGAAGAACATAGAAAAGAGTAGAAGAATTATGAATAATATCAAATCCGGTAGTATTGGTTTAATTAGATAAAGAGTTTGAGAAATGTGGGGAGATAGGGAAATAAACGAGCATATTTTGTAATAGCACTCAGATGGAATATTTTTTTATACCGAACCAGAGCGGATTTGATATAATATATTTTTACTTCATGTTCATAATCTTAAAAAACATTACTCAACCTTGCTTATTATTTTATAACTAAACTGTTGAAAAAGTTTAGACTTAATTTGGGGGATTACCATATATCATTTTTTCTTTTTTATCCCTTATACCATTTTGAAAAAAGAATGCTACGAAAAGGTAGCTCTCGATCAGATGTGCTGAAAAATAGCTGCTCCAATTCATTTTAGATAGTTATATCTATACGTTTTTCCTTTTTTTTTGAATGTTTATCCCTTCTTGCTTCTTCCTTCTTCCTTATTTCTACCATTGGTAGCAAACATTTATCAAACTGGTATTATACCATTTTGAAAAAAGAATGTTAAGAATAATAACCACTACTAAAATACTTGATTGGAAATGTATATTTAACAAAAAAGATAATTTACAAAATCAAAAACGGTATCAAGCCTATTCATTCTGACTGCTGACTTCTAAGAGGTTGTTTGTAAAGACTTATGAAGTGTTTTTACCGCCCGCAAATTGGGTATTTTAGCCTATAAAGTCTAGCATAAATAACCAAGTTGTTACAGTTCAAAGGGCTATTATTCTACATCACAAAACTTTACAAACAGTCTCTAAGAAATATCCCAGTTATTTGTAGTAAACATTTATCAATTGGGAATTACAGAGAATATTATACTTACCCAATTATTAATTATTAATAATTAATCATTAAATAATTCTGGTTTAAAGCCTCCCCTTGGATAGGGGAAAAAGCGGTTGAGG
>NZ_JBNHER010000160.1:0-10068 GCF_050015975.1 Dapis purpurea BLCC-M126
CACAGGGCTGGCTGAACGTAAACTAAGGAGTTTACTTAGGCCAAACGAATCGCACACCGAATTTGATATCACGGCATCACCCCACCTAGATTTCTCACAGATATCAAAAAAGAAAATATAAAATACATAGTAATCATACTTTGTTTTGTACTTTATGGTAGAAGTCCTCGCAGCCTTGTCTGCATCAGCTGCAGCAGGTATTAGAATAGCACTACCCCTACTGCTAATAGGTTTATTACAAAATGACCTATGGGCAAAAGTTCCTCTGCTCTCTAAAATATCCCCCCAAATAGTGGTAGGAATTTTAGTCAGTTGGTCTTTATTTGAAATCTTTGCCTCAAAAGACTTCTTAGGCCAACGCATTCTCAATTTAGTTCAACTCATATTCAGTCCAATAGTAGGAACAATTATGAGTATGGCGATCGCTGAAGCTACTAATATAGAAGGTTGGTTAATTATAGTTATTGGAATTGTAGGGGGTTTACTAGCCTTGGTTCTGCAACTGGTTCAGGTTGGATGGTTTTTTCGGTGGCGAGGTTTGCCTGTTTGGATGCTTTTATCTCAAGATATTCTCTGCATTTGCCTAGTAATTTTTGCCTTCGATGCACCACAACAGGGAGGATTAATTGCTTTACTATTGTTATGGCTAGCTATCCGTAGTTATCAAGATTGGTATCGATGGTATGGCGCTACGCGCAAGTAAAAAGTAAAAAGTTATCCCTGAGTGAGTTTGAGCATTTATAAATGTCTGCACCCTTTGCTTCGACTACTATATCTAGGAAAGACAAAACAAGTTGGTAGTATTCATCCACAAATTTATAGTGGTAATTCCAATTAAGATTGATTAGATCCAGGGGGCATAGCCAGATGCCAAACGCCCCTATAATTAGAGTAAACCAGCCAAGTGTAAAGGGCCTTGACCAGTAATTAACTCCAACAACAAAGCAATAAAGCCAAGCATTGCCAAACGTCCATTCCAGACTTCTGCTGTAGTAGTTAACCCCCACTGCCATCTTTCTTGGGGATACATTTTGATAATTTTTTTCATTTGGATGGCATCAGAAAAATCACGACTAGGAGCATCTAGAGCTTCCACAACTAAATCTGCTAAATCATTGATAAATACTGGGTGGGTATTCAGAGCAGGTACTCGATAAAAATTACTAATTCCAGCTTCTTCTGCAACCTCACGATATTCAATATCAATTTCTTGCAAAGTTTCAATATGCTCAGAAACAAAACTAATAGGAACTACCAATAAATCTTTTACCCCACTATCTGCTAATTCTTGAATAGCATCTTCGGTGTAAGGTTTCAACCATTCCACTGGGCCAACTCTACTTTGATAGGCAAGAGTATAAGAATTTGGTCGGTTCAGAGATTTTATAATTCTATTTACACAGTCTTCAATTTCTGCCTGATAAGGGTCTCCTGCTTCTTCAACATAGCTGACAGGTACACCATGAGCACTGAAAAATATATGTACTTCCTCTGAGTTTGGACAATGGTCTAATTCTTGAGCAATTAATTCTGCCATTGCCTGTATATATCCTGGTCGTTGATACCAAGAAGGAACAACGGTGTATTCAGTTTTCTGTAGTTCTGGGTCTTTGTACCAAAGTTTATCAAGTAATCTAAAACTTGAACCACTCGTGCTGATAGAATATTGAGGATAAAGTGGCAGAATTACTAACTTTTCTACTTGGTCGCGCTTAATTCTAGTGAGAGCTTCTTCTGTAAAAGGATGCCAGTAACGCATTCCTATATAAGTTTGAGCCAAATATCCTTTTTCTTCTAACTTTTGTTGCATAGCCAGAGCTTGCTGTTCTGTAATCGATCTTAATGGAGAGCCACCGCCAATTTCCTTATAATTTTCCTGAGACTTTTGATAACGCATAGTTGAAATGAACCATGCCAAAGGTTTCTGTAACCAAGGAAAGGGCAAACGAATAATTTCTGGGTCAGAAAATAAATTGAAGAGAAATGGGCGCACATCTTCTAGTTGTTCAGGCCCACCTAAATTAAGTAATAATACTCCAACACGACTCATAGTGTTAATAAGGCTCCCATTCTAATATTTGTTACTAAATTTAACATATTTATATTTTTTTAATTATATTTGCTGACAAATGTAGAGTCAACCGCCAGCCGGAATCTATATTAGTTTGAGTGGTTAAGGATAAATTAAATTTATATACTTATACGGTTTTAACTTTTGACCTTTAATTTTTGACTTTTGACTTTAAAAATGGCAACAATTTTAAGAGACTGGAGCTATCAATATCAATGGTTGTATGACGGAATTTCCCGTTTAGCAGCTCTGACTGTTGGAGGAGAAACTAAGTTTCGCCAACTAGCTTTACAAGGGTTGACTATTAACCAAAATACTGAGGTGCTTGACCTTTGTTGTGGTAGTGGTCAAGCAACTAATTTTCTAGTTCAACACTCCCAAAATGTTACAGGATTAGATGCTTCTCCACTATCAATAAATAGAGCTAAAAAAAATGTACCATTGGCTAAATATGTTGAGGCATTTGCTGAGGATATGCCATTCTCAAATAATCAATTTGATTTAGTACATACAAGTGCGGCTTTACATGAGATGAACTCTGAACAATTACGGCAAATTATTCAAGAAGTTTACCGCGTTCTGAAGCCTGGTGGAATTTTTACTTTTGTTGATTTTAATCGTCCGACTAATCCTCTATTTTTACCAGGATTAGCAATATTTTTCTGGTTATTTGAAACAGAAACTTGCTGGAATTTTATTAATACAAATATATTAGATTTATTACAAGAAGTAGGGTTTAATTTAGTTGATAATGACTCACATAAATCACTTTTATATGCTGGTGGTAGTCTTCAGGTAGTGCAGGTGAAAAAATGATTCTGCGGTGTGGGTTGAAAACCTAACCCCCCAACCCCCTTCCCTACAAGGGAAGGGGGGGGAAAGTTATGGTCTTTTTGATACAAATAAAATTTAATTACACAAAATTTAAGCTAAAACCTTTGTTTAGGAATAAACCAGTATGAATTTCTCTTTTTCAGGTATTTATCTACTGCACAGACGTAATAAATTTTAATAAATTTTTCTCTTTTTCTTGCCCCCATCCCCTTGCAGGGGATGGGTTGGGGGAGAGGTCTCTCTATATCGTTTCATTTTTAGTCGAAGTAGGTTAAGCTTTCCTGAAAAACGGTGCGTTACGCTGCGCTGGTGATAAGTATTGCCACCACTACAACAAGAGACATAACCCCCCAACCCCCTTCTCTACAAGGGAAGGGGGAGCTAGAAGGTGAGAGCGAGTGTAATAATGGAAGAGCGAGTATTAATGAATATTTGGCTAATGAAAAAAGCCGAGGAAAAGAAATTTACGATCAAACCTGTTTTTTCTTACTCCTGCCTCCTCTAAATTCCTCCTGACTCCTGACTCGTGACTCCTACCCCCCACCCATAAGACCTTTTGAGCAATCTCAATATCAATTCAATTAACTTAAAGATGACTAATCAAGTTTTAATCATAGGTGGATATGGCAGAATTGGTAGTAGTGTTGCTAGAGACTTAGCAACTTATACCAATTCAGAAATTACTATTACCGGACGTAAACCAGAAGTAAATATTAAAGAAATTCCTGTTTCTAGAATTAGCTCTGGAGTTAAATATTTAGCTCTAGATTTAGCAGACAAAGAAAGAGTCAAAAATATTATTTATTCCTACAGTAAATCTTCTAAAAATTTAGTTATTCACTGTGCAGGTCCGTTTCATCATCGCGATGCTAATGTTCTGAAAAATTGTATCGAAGCAGGTATTAATTATGTTGATGTTAGTGACTATAGAGGATTTACTCGTAAAGCTTTAGAATATTATGAGGCGGCTAAAAAATCTGGAGTTACTGCAATTATTAATACAGGCATTTTCCCAGGAATTTCTAATAGTTTGGCTCGTCAATCTGTAGAACAATTTGATGAACCAGAAGAAATACATTTAAGTTATGTAGTAGGTGGTTCTGGTGGAGCGGGAGTCACAGTTATGCGGACGACTTTTTTAGGTTTACAAAATCCTTTTGATGTCTGGATAGATGGTAAATGGCAATCTGTTAAACCTTATAGCGATCGCCAAGTTATTGATTTTCCCAAACCCTACGGAAAAAATGGAGTTTACTGGTTTGATATGCCAGAGTCTTTGACTTTACCTACTTCTTTTCCTGTGAAAACTGTAACTACAAAGTTTGGTTCTTTTCCCGATTTTTATAATCATCTGACTTGGATGACTGCTCATTTATTTCCTGTGAGTTGGTTAAAGAATTCAGGGGTAATAGAATTTTTGTCTCAAGTTAGTTATAAAATGACTCAAATTACAGATCAATATAGTGGTATTGGTGTGGCAATTCAAGCAAAAGTTATTGGTAAAAAGTCAGGGAAAAAAGCTGATTTTTGCTCGTCAATTATCCATAAAGATACTGCAACTGTTACAGGTATTGGTGCTGCTGGTATTGCCGAATTAATATTGTCTGGAAAATTGAATCAACCGGGTGTTTGGTCTGTGGAAAATAGTTTATCTACGGAATTATTTGAACAGATAATGCAGAGTCGTGGTTTTGTGAAAAATTATGGCGATCAGTCTGTGGTTTATCAGATACAAAATTTAAAGTGATTTTGCTATAATTAATTTTTATAACTCTATTATTCTAAATAGGTATATAATTCAAAATTATATTTAAAAAGAGCAAGACTTTCTCTTGATTTGTTGTTTTAAATGTTTAAATAGATTCTACTAGTTTGAAATATTAAAAAGTGTTTCTACTGACACTCTCGTACCAGAAAAAACTGGGGAGTCTGCCATAATTTCAGGAGATGTACTAATTATTGAATAGTTTTCAAACATAATTTTTCCATCTTGACAGTGTATATCTGTATTTTACCTCTAGGAAACTCTTTGGGAAATCTGTTTAATAAAAATACTAATGGCTAATTAATCTTTCTTTACTGAATTAGCCCTTAGCAGTGAATAAAGTTATCATTCAGCATTCACCTATTCGCTGTTGGACAAAATGAGTTGTAAAACAGTATCAAAAGACTAAATTTAAATTCTCAAGTATGGCTAAAACTACATCTAAACACATTTGCTATCCACCGCAAATGTGTTTTCAGCTTTCACAAACAAATCCTAAATACTTAAAGAATCAAATACTACCAAAAATATTATTTTGACTCAGCAGTAGTATTACCTTCTTTTTCGGAGTGATATAACTCCGTTCCGCTTACGCGAACGCCTCTTTTTTCTATCCAGTTGAATAGTCGCTTCGAGATTTTTAGTTTGCCGTTAATAATTTCGTCCGATAAGATAATTGTGCTCGCCAATATAGATAGACAAATTATATTCATAACTACCTAAATTATATTTAGACTAGACTGTACAGTTTGATTATCTTTAGTATAGCAAAAAGCTAGATACTGTCAAGCAATCTGAAGGAGAAAAGTTAATGGCCAAAATCAAGAGACAGAAGAAATTACAGGGGGGTGGTATAGACAAAGCGGAACAAATATTAAGAGGAGCAATACCAGAATTTCTAAAGAATGGTTATACCTGTACCAGTATGGATAAAGTAGCCAAAACAGCAGGAGTATCCAAACAGACACTATACAGTCATTTCAAAGATAAAGAAGGATTATTTACAGCCTTAGTGAAGCGAATGGCTACTAAAAAATATAACTTTGTCTGGTCGCAACCCCTAGAGGGAGAACCCGAAGAGGTCTTGCGGAACTTAGCTGATAGAATACTCACAGAAAACATCAATGACTCGGAATATTTAGAATTTGTCAGATTAATCATTGCTGAGTCAGGAAATTACCCAGATTTATCCAAATTATTTTTAACTCAAATAGCTAAACCAGCAGTACAAATTCTGACAAAATATTTGCAAGAACATCAAGAATTAAACCTTGATGATCCAGAAGCAACAGCCAGAATTTTTGTCGGTTCTTTAGTATATTTTATCCTGAATCAAAAACTGCTGCATGGTATAGAAATAATGCCCATGAAAGCTGATCGTTATATTGATAACTTAGTGACATTAATTAACAGGAAAGACAAAATAAATACTAACTAACTTCAAAAATGAACAACTCATTTTGTTTTGAGGAGAAAAGATATAAATAGATAATACCAATTTGATAAATGTTTGCTACAAATAGCTAGGGAACTTTTTAGGAGTCAGGAGTCAGGAGTCGTATGGGAATAGCTTATATATCATTTTTTAACTGGGAAATCATATTTTTTGTCAAAGGTAAATCTCCTGTAAAATCTTTTTATTGCCCTTACTATTCGTAACATTCTTTTTTCAAATTGATATAAGCATTTCCTGCAGAATACTGCGCAAACAGCCAGCCTCCTGCAGACGAACTGCCTCTTGCCTCCTTTCCCGCGGAATGCTGCGCAAACGGAGGAGCTGCGCTTTTTCCTGACGGACTTCTGCCTCTTACAGAGGAGCTATTCTACTGAATGCTCCGCATTCATGTCGGCTCTTAGCCGAAACGCTTTTCATATCGCGCCGTTTTTCATGTCGGCAACAGCCGAAGTGCGTTTGCGCTAGCATTCCGATAGGAAAGTTGTGCGCTAGCAAAACGCGCGTTGTGTGGAACGCTAAACCCAAATATGTTGGCAACAGCCGAAAAGGGAAACCTTAATAGCCATTAATTAAGAAGAAGAGTTCAAGAATTGAGAATTAAGAATTAAGAATGCGCGAATTACCTCTCCTTGAAAAGAAGAGGATTGACGAACAGGAAAATTTTTATTTATTATCCCCTTAAAAGGGGAGGCTTTATACCAATTACCAAAAGTAATGCTATACTTGTGTAACACTTCAGTTATTAAGTAATTAGCACAAGCAAAATAATTTTTCCCGTAATTATTAGCCAGTTAATGTTAATTATTATTATGTTTACTTCTCCCTACACCTGTCACACTTCCCACACTTCCCCACCCAATTAAATATAGCAAGATTTTTGAGAAATGGTATTAAACCACAATATTTCGGTAAAAGCAATGGAGAAATTGAGAGATAATTAGGGTTTGCTGAAAAAGAATGAAAGTGTTTACTGATGTTGCTTTGGGCATTTTTAAGTCTGGAAAAAGTGCGCTCGCTTTGAGTTGAAAAGCCTCAAAAAGTTAGTATTAACAGCAAGATTTGGACAGATAAATTGAGGGATAATTCTTCCGACTGCCTTCTCGTTCATTCCTTACTCCTCCTGTCTCCTGTCTCCTGTCTCCTGACTCTTACCCTCACCCATAAGACTTTTGAGCGCAAACCCTAATTAAAATTTACTACAAAAGTAAGCTCTTTTAACCTTAGAATGAATTATTCATTATTTGCTGAAGTGCTGAATACTAAGAGCTAAATGCTTAAATAAATGGTAAAAGGAATAACTTAACAAGAAAATCCAAAAAGCTTTTAAGCCATCATCTGATACTTTCGGCGCTAACTCCTGATTCACAATTTACAGTAACAAAAAAAATCATCTATATATAGTTAAGTAAAATCTGCCAAATTAGGCTACTCTATAGCTTAAAATAGAAACTATCCTATTAAATTATTCCTGATCCAATTAAGTACCAGGACATAAATAAATACCAATGTGTTAAGAAGGATTAACAAAACAATTTAGTTTTGTCCGACTACTTAAAGAAAAATTAACACTTAAGGACAAACAAAAATATGACCACACCAATTGTTGCCTTACAACAACCAAAAGATATATCTCTAGGAGAAATAGAAGAAGAACTAAGTAAAATCTGGTTGAGTCAAAATCAAGGTAAAGCAACTTCCATTGCAACAAGAGCTGCCACCTTTAGCATGGTAGTTTACGAACCAGAAGAATTTCAACAGTTGCTGGGGTCTCTAGGATTCTATGATGGTCCAATTGATGGTATTCATGGGCCACAAACCAGGAATGGAGTTAAAGAAGCACAAAAAGCTTATCAACTGCCAATTACAGGTAGAGTAGACCCCGAAACCCTAGCTAAATTACGCTCAGAATTTGCACAACAACCAGCAGAGCGTCAAAAAGTAACAAATATAAATCTCAGGGGTTTTAGTATGGCAGATGCGATCGCCGCTCAAAACCCTAGTCGTGTTATCACACTATGTCCCACTATTGGGGAAGAAGATACAGGAGTTACAGCTCAAGTATCTGCTTATTGTCCAATTCAGAAGCAAAGTAGCTCCAATTTAGTTTGCAGTGAATATGTCACCTTGCGAGGCACAAAATTAGCAATGCAAAGGGTAGATGAAACAGTAAAATCATTAATGATTCCCGATCTACCCAAATTTGTCTGGTGGAAAGCTACCCCTAACACAGAGCAGGAATTATTTCGTAGTTTGTGTGAGGCGAGCAACTGCATAATTATGGACTCCTGTTACTTTTCCGATCCCGAATCAGAATTTTTAAAGATGCAGGAATTGATTGAAAATGAAACTTATATTGCTGACCTCAACTGGCATCGTCTTTCAGCTTGGCAAGAATTAATTGCTGCAACTTTTGACCCTCCAAAACGACGGGCAGCTTTATTGGAAGTTGACATTATTACGCTTGACTATGAAAAAGGAAATGCTGCTCAGGCGCTAATGTTTTTAGGTTGGTTTGCCAGTCGTCTTAATTGGGAACCAGTTTCTTATACAGAGGTGGGTGGTGATTATGATATTGCCCATATCAAATTTACTGGGAGTAATAATAAAGAAATTTTGGCTGAGTTAGCAGCTATTCCTACTGCTGACTTTGGTGAAATTCCAGGAGATTTAGTTGGTTTACGTTTAGGTTCGAGTAATCCAGATGCTGATATTGATTGTTGCACAATTTTGTGTTCTGAAACTACTGGTTGTATGCGTTTAGAGTCTGGCGGTAAGGCGCAGTCTTGTTTGACGGAACAGGTAACGGCATTAACTGATCAGAAGGCAGAAGCTTTGATGGCACAACAGTTACAACGTTGGGGTCGGGATGTTTTGTATGAGGAGAGTTTAGCTTTGACAGCACAAATGCTGCAGTTAAGAAGTTAGGGAGTTGAGGAAGCAGGAGAGAGTAGTGCTGTGATACAGTGAAATCTACTCTCAAATTTAATTTTCCTCTATTTCTTAGATCAAATCCGGTAGTATCACTATTATAAAATGACACAGCAAACGGATTTGTGTGAGCAGATGTCGATATTGTGGAATATCTAATACAAATCCGATTTATTATTAGTAAAGATTATCATAAATTTTTGTTAGAGGTTGTCGCACTACCAAATAATATTATGTGCCCCCTTCGGGGGAGCTACGAATTGCGGTTAAATAGTTATTATAATTACAGTTCGTAGTAGGGCTTCAGCCCTATCTACAGTTCGGGCTGAAGCCCTACTACAAACCATATACTCTATTATAATTGATTATCCGAACATGATATAATCTAGTCTTTTATCCCTAAAATGTATGAAATTTAACAACTGAGAAAGCGATCGTTACTTCGACTGATATATATGTGCGGATATTATACAGTAGGACAAAATGGGGAAAAAGTAGTTGGTGCTGATTATTGTGGGGGGATTAAATTTCTTCAAACTAGAAAGTTAGAAAATTGACTTCAGTGCTTCATCAAATTAATAGGTGTCGAGTACCTATAGATTTCCTGGCCTTTCAAAAAGCGATCGAGAGGCCATATAGTATAAGTTAGGAGTCATATCATATCCGGTTGAACAGTGATAATTAAAGCTCGTAGTAGGGCTTTAGCCCTAAGATAGGTATTTATCGGGCTAAAGCCCTACTACAAACAAAAACTTTTTTATCACTAATTATCCGGACATGATATTACACCAATGCTACTAGATTTGATATTACCGAATAATTAAGGTTTAAAGCCTCTCCTTTAAAGGAGAAACAAGCGGTCGTTAGCGGAGCTTCCCGAAGGGTGAGATGGCGAGGTTTCACGCTCTTGCAGAGCCGCTACGCTTTTCATGTCGGCTCAAGCGCCGAAACGCCATATCCAATCGACCAAGAGAAAAGTGCTAGGATATTTCCTTATCTTCAATCCTCTCGGTT
>NZ_JBNHER010000161.1:0-9102 GCF_050015975.1 Dapis purpurea BLCC-M126
TTAAACCTGAATTATTTAATTAATAATTAATAATTAATAATTATTCGGTAATTAGATAAAGAGTGTGGGGAGTAGGGCTTGTAACTGTTGACTAAAACCTGGTATTATCTATAAAAATCTGGGATTATCTGTTTATGCTACTTGGATTCAAAACTGAACTACATCCGAATAACTAACAAAAAACATTACTGGCTAAACACCCTGGTGTAGTTTGCTGGCGCATAGCTTTCCTATCGGAATGCTATCGCAAACGCTAACGTCATGCTTGGAATTGGGGATTATGGTTAACTAGAAACATCCTTAATCACAATTCCAATAATCCAGACAGCAAACTTAAGTTTCCTACTGCAATTGACTTACATAAACTTTGCGCGTTTTCAATTGCGAACATTGTGATTTCATTTGCAATCGAGACTTGAATGCAGCTTTTAATTTAGCTATGGCGGGCAGTGAGAGCTACGCTCCGCTGACGCGAACGTCCGTGTCTGCTTGTGGACTGGATAACGCCGACGTTGCCAGGTAGAAGCAAGAATAGAACAGATAATCATAGATTTATATAGATTATCGTAGGTTTCTAAGAACGGTAGGAAAGATGTCTTATGAGAGGTGCATTGGAGGTCTATATTAAGGGGATTTGATATGATTAAGTGTTAGCTTGAAAGTTGGAAACTGCTTTATATAAGTTAAAAGTCAAAAGTCAGACTTTTTGTAATTGGTATAATACCAAATCTCAAAAAGTTTGCTGTATATTCTGGGGATGGGTAGAAGCAGGAGATGGGGAAATGGTAACCAAATATATCATTACTATATCAGAAATAGTATAATATAGCACTACCCAAATAGGTTAGGAGATTTATAAATGCTCAAACTCACTCAGCAATTACTTCTGACTTCTGACTTCTGAGTTGCGCGTAGCCCTATCTGTAGGGGGAAAATCAGATAATTGTTTAATCTCAGAAAGAATAATTTCTGGTTTATCTCGATACATATGCACTTCTCCACTTAGGTAAACATATCCTCTACCTAAGCTAAAATAACGATTTTTTAATAGTTGTAATAATGGCTTCATTTCTGCACTATTAGTATCTGGAATCCATAATTTTAAACGATGGTCTTTAGTACCGTCATAAACTAAAGCACCATTATCTAACCACTTAGAAACTCCCCCCTGTAAATCAAAGAAAACTGTAATATATTCTCCCGTTTCTGCTGCTGCTAAAATTTTGGGAAAATCTAACCGCACTCCTAGAACTCCCGCAGCTATTCCATAATTACGATAATTTTCGACAATGGAAGCTCTTAATGTCCACCAAGGTACAAGTAAATTATAATTTCTTTTGCGTTTCCCTTTATTTATTTCAGAGTTCCAAACACCAAGATTATTTGCTTGAGCTTCTATTTCTGCTTCGGTCATTTCTTGATGATATAATCGAGAATATCCATATTTAATAAAATAGGGACTCCATCCTTCTCTAATTAGTTTGATATTAAAGTTGTCATCATTTTTATGTACATAAGCTATTAAGCGACCTTGATGGTCTCGATACTTTTCTAAACAATTTTCTATAGGGTCATCTGTATCAAATTCAAGATCAATTTCTGCAAGTTCACCATTAGGTAATGTGAAATATTCTATTGCCATTTCTGCTGCTTGTTTTCCAATTTCTGTAACGGGTTTGGAATATTCAGAATAGCTTTCTTCCGCATCAACATAATCGAGTCTAATGAATTCTCGCTTATCGTTCAATAGGACTTTGATTGTATCACCATCAACCACTTTTGTGACTTGGAGATTTTTAATTATTGTGCCTTTTTTTTTGACGGTTAAAGTTTCAGATGTCATTGTTATTAATATTTAAGGAAAAAGGAAAAAAGAATCGGGAATAAGTTAAGCATAAAACTTTATTAATCGGAATTTTTGTTATAGGGAAGTCCTCATTATTTCCCTAGAGTTAAGATAAATTTTCAGAAATAGTATAATTTTATAGTTAACTAAATTAGCTTAATATTATACATTAAATCTGGAAATAAATCTATGAGGTGCAAAAGTTTTGTACTCAAGGTAATTTGGAGTAGCGATCGCCAATCGTACTAAGCATTATTTAAGCTAGATATATTTACCTTTTTCTTCATGTTTTAAGTGTCTGGTCATAAATAAAGAATTGTGAAGAGAAGGAGTCAGAATGGTTTACAGAAATTTACTTGGTGTCTTATACCAGATTCAAAAAAGATAGTTATAGTAAACAAGGGAAAAACGAATCTGGAAACAGGCAAAATACGCAGCTATTTACTGAATAATTAAGATTTAAGCTTATACTTGAAAAGAGAAAAATAGATTTGATTCTTTTTAGTCAATCCTCTTATTTTAAGGAGAGGTAATTATTAATTTTAACCCCACTCTTAAGGGTAAGATATTATTGTTAATTAGGGTTTGCTGAAGAAATCTCAAAGCATCGGCAGATAAAGGTTTGAGCATTTTCAAGTCCGGAAAAAGTAGGAGATTTTAAGGCAGGGTAAGCTCAAAAAGTTAGTATTTGGGTAAGAGTTAGGGAGGTTGGAGCAAAGGATAATTTTTCTGAGTAGCTCCTGTATAACTCCCTGTCTCTGTTTACTCTTCACTACTCCCTACTCCCTACTCTCTCCCTTCACCATCATACTTTTGAGCGCAACCCCTAATTATTAATTATTTACGGTCACAAATATATGAGTTTGGAGACCAAACTCCTAAAAAAAATCATAAATTCCTCGTACTGACTGTAAGTTGCTAAACCGCCGATTTCCCTACCTACTCAAAAACAGTTACAGTTAATGTAGTAATATTTTTTCAAACTGCTGTTACTTTATTCTTTCTACACCAGAATAAATATTAAACTTTCTACCACGCAAAAACCCGACTAAAGTAATATTAAATTCTTTGGCTATTTTTACTGCTAAACTACTAGGAGCAGAAACAGCACAAACTATAGGCATACTTGCAGTTATACACTTTTGTAAAATCTCAAAACTCGACCTTCCACTTACCATGATAATATGATTCTTTAAAGGTAATTGATCTGCTAAAAATTCTGAGCCTATCAACTTATCTAAAGCATTATGTCTCCCAACATCTTCCCGTAACTT
Source organism: Dapis purpurea BLCC-M126 (assembly GCF_050015975.1). Classification (NCBI taxonomy): domain Bacteria; kingdom Bacillati; phylum Cyanobacteriota; class Cyanophyceae; order Oscillatoriales; family Microcoleaceae; genus Dapis; species Dapis purpurea. The sequence continues at coordinate 3,121 of NZ_JBNHER010000161.1, forward strand.
CAACAGTTCCCCTTGAGAATTAAATAAACCAGCAGCGTGTAAACCTCCTGTAGATTTAAAGACACCTTGAGCAGTGCTTAATTTATCTGGCAAACTATAAATAATTTCTGGTGAAACTTCTAATCCTAAAGGAATAGCTGAAAATCCTTTTATTTGCAAAGACTCTATACTTGCTTTCCCACAAACACCACAAGCGCTAGTTGTAAAAAAATGTCTTTCTAAAGTTTTTAAATTGGGTTTTAATTCTGAATTAAGGGTAACATTAATAATATTTTGCTGTTGTTCTCCATCAATTTCTGGGTCTACACAATAACTAATTTTGGCAATATCTTCACGATTTTTGATAACTCCTTCACTATAGAGAAATCCAGCAGCTAAATCAAAATCTGCTCCTGGAGTTCTCATGGTGACTGCTATAGTTTGTTTGGGAAAAGTTAGACGAATTTCTAAAGGTTCTTCTGTTGCTAATTCGTCGGAACGAATAACAAAATTTTGATTTTCTACTACCCAAATTTGTGCTTTAGTTTTACTACTTGAAGAATTTTTCATATTTAGGGAAAAGTTGTAGTTGCACTGCTATAATATCCCTTTACTGTATTTTTCAGATTTCTTTTGATTTTATCTCAGTTTTTTTCTTGGCTATATAAGTAGGGTTTCTGGAGCGAAAGTACCCATCGTTTTAGAAGTCTGATTGATGAGGAAAATCCCTAAATATTATCTTTGAAATTGAATAAACCAGACTTATTTGAGCAACGTATCGCTTTAAAAGTCTGGTTGATGAGGAAAATCCTAAATATTATCTTTGAAACTGGATAAACCCAGGTTTCTGTGAACAAAAAACAAAATAAAAAAAGATCTTGATTCAATGTTATCTACTTTTGGGCGTTTTAGCGCTTTCGGCGACTGGCTAATAATCCTGTACCTGCTGCTCCTAGAAGTGCTAAAGTTGATGTAGGTTCAGGAACTGAAGTAGTATTTTCCGTGGGGGTAATATCACGCAAGACGTAAGCACTAAGAATAGGGTCATTGCCACCTATCCCGTTGCTTGAAGCCGAAATTCCCAGTGACTGAGTTGTAGCGTCAGCAGTAAAAGTACCAATAATACTGGTAAAGCTACTCTGAAGAAATGTTGAGGATTGATTTCCTAACCCATCATGAAAATATTGGGTTCTGGTAGGTATGTTCCCACCTAAACGAGTATCAGAAGCAAAGAGTTGAACTTGATATGTTTGACCTACTGTTAAGTCTGTGAAAAAGTTGTCAAAAGTACCATTGAAACCATTAAAATCTGCTTCATTGATAATCGTATTCCAGGCACTATCATTTGAGCTAGGTGAACCACTCATAAAGAAATAAGCGCCGAGCTTATCCTCTGGGGTGAATGTAATATTCAAACCAGTAGGATCGACAGTTAGTGGTCCAGTCCTACCCAGATTAACTGCTTCTACAAGGGAACCAGTCGTATCAATTGACTCAAAGCCTTCCACACCTCCAAAATTAGGACCATTACTCCAAGTTATAGATGCTGCTTCAACGCTATTTCCTATCGATAGAGTTAGTAGAGTTGCTAAGATGGTAGATGAAATTTGGCTAATGTTTTTCACAGGTTTGGTGTTGATAAAAGAACATTTACATAAGATGTAAATGTTCTTTTGATATCAAGCCTTTTTGCCCTTATGCATCGAATCTTCATCGAATCTTCATCGAAATTAGGCTTATCTTCACCTCACATTCAGCACTACAAGATGAAGTGCTGATTATTTTTCGCTAAGAGTCCTACATCATAAAAGCTACAGCTATCATAAGTAAAATTACATAGTACATAAGTTTATTAACTTTATTCTCAATAATGAAACCTGTGATTAACTTTCTTCGTTGAAAAATATCTTGTAGCACGTTTGAAGTGCGGAATGTAGGCTTCACAAAAACTTCACATTTCTCTCGGCAATTGGCAGGGAAGTCAGTTTTTTTGGCTTTCAAGGGCAAGATTTTGGTATCCTCCCTCCAGATGTCAAAGTTATGGCAATATATCTAAGTCAAAAGTCAAAAGGCAAAAGTCAAAAATAATCTCTGAACTGAGTTTGAGAATTGAGCAATGTCCTAACCTTTGCTTCAATTGCTATATACCCCAAATTTTTCAATTCATTTTAAGGTGAATTAAATCATTGGGGGCAGGTTCATCTGATTGAATTTTGTTGCCTCAAGAATTTAACTAGAACCCGTCCGTACTATTGCAATATTTTAGACGTGTCACGCCACTACTCTCAAAAATATCACTCTTCCCATAGATTAAGTTTGTACAGAAAATTCTTCTGGGTTAATTCCCCAGTTTATCCATTCGACTGCTTCTTTTGCTGAATTAACATTGGGAGGTACTCTCAAAGTATGAATATTTCCCGTGCTTGGGCAAATCATTTTTAAAATAAATATTGGTTCAATATCGGCATCATCATCTATTCTTAAAAGAATATATTCTTGCCAGTTATCTATTTCTATAGTTTCCAAATCTTGGCAAATTTTCTCATAACCAATTTCCTGAATTAAGACTCGTCTAAGTTCAGCATTTTCTGTAGTTAAAAGCCATTCTGATTCCCATTCTTGAGGATTAAATTTTCCGTATGCTTCTGGTAATCTCACACCATGATAAGCATATAAACTATAACCATCAATAAATTCAATTGCTGGTTTTTCTACAGCGTGGGGGCGATATTCATCATCTAATAATAACTTTCTGGGGCGATCGCAAATAATACAAAGATTTCTCAAAGGATATATCCAACCACAATGTTTAACAATAGACTCCAATACTTGCCAGTCACCTGAATTATAATTGCAGTTAAGAACAGAAATACAAAAATCTACCCAAGCGACATAACTACTCCATAATTCTGTGGGAATAGGATAACTCCAAAGACACAATAACTTTATAGAAACTTCTGATATTATCTCTTGCCATTCTTCTTCTATTTGCGAGTAAAGAATATGACTCCAAAGTTGCCCTGGTTGTAGCGAACCTTCCCCTATTAGACTATCTATGTCTGTACATAATTGGTGGGTAACTTGCATTTCTAATTCTCTTCTCAGCAGTTCCCACCTATCCTTGAAAATATGACGATGACCATAATTATCCTGACTTTTCCATCGTTGCCAAATTTTCTGCAGGAGAATGTCAAAAGCTGCACGGGGACTATCAGAAAATACAATTTCTGGATTTGGATCGCTCATTAAAGCATAAGCTCGTTGAATTGCCTCTGCAGCTTTTTGACGGTTAATAGGTTGGGTAGAAAGTGCGATTTTCTGCCACTTTTCTCGATAAACTGGAATTAAAGCTTTTTGCTTAGGTGTCAGTTTAGTAATTAGCTTTTGTGACATTTCTCAATAGACATCTCCAAAAATCAAAAATAAAATTAATTCAATTCTTATCCATAAATTATCAATTATTTCTCCCTTTTCCCTCTTTTCTGGAGATGTCTCATACGATTTACGCAGAAACCAGGTTGATCGACAAAGTTTCCTAGTTTGGAAAGTAATAATCAGGACAATAAACATGGTTTCTTATTTTGTTGCGTAAGTCCCCATCAATTCTCCTACAGAAGTAGGAGGTACTGTTAACTGATAACTGATAACTGATAACTGAAATGACATTTCTCAAGTTTCCACCACAAATGCCTCTGGATCGACTCCCCAGTTTACCCAAGTAATAGCTTGCCTAGCTGTACTCATCTCTGGTGGCACCCTTGTAGCATGAATATAATTTGTACTCGGACAAGTCATTTTTAATAAATATATAGGTTCAACATCAATATCATTATCTATTCTCAGTAAACTATACTCCCGCCAACTATCTAATTCTACTGCTTGTAACTCTTGACAAATTCTACTGTAGCCTATTCCCTGAATTAATACTCGCCGTAATTCGGCATTTTCTTCTGTCAATAACCATCGCGCCTGCCATCGGTTAGGATGTAATAATCCATATCTTTCTGGCAACTTCACCCCTTGATAAGCATAGATATGATAGCCATCAATAAATTTTATTGCTGATTCCCCTTCAGCATGAAAACGGTTTTGTACATCTAGAGATATTTTCATTGGGTTCTCACATACTAAGCAAGTATTCTCTAGTTGCAGCACAAACCCGCATTCTTTAACCAACCCTTGGAGTGCCAACCATTTTTGTTTGTCATAGCTGCACCCAAGCACTGAAATGCAGAAGTCAATCATCTCAATGGAACTTGCCGTCAAGTTTTGGCTAATATTGGAGACTAACCCCATTGCTCCCCCTATTTGTTGTAGAGGTTGCTTGATTTGTTCCTCCCATTCCCGCATTAAGGGTTGATTTGCCAGAGGTTGCCAGAAGTTTCTATTTAATTGGCGCGACAAAGGTTCTCCAACTTGTTGCCACATTAGATCGCCCCATTCAATTAAAGGTTCCCCTCCAGGAAATTGCTTCAGTTGTTGTCGCAAGTGGTTTTGCTGCTGTTCCCAAATTTGCCTGATAATACCACCTTGCCATTCTACCCACAACTGCCCCAACAATTCTGCGTGTTTGCCTAAAGCATCTTGCCAAATAAACATTAACCGCAACAACTGCTCATTTGGTAAGTCATTTTCCAGTTTCTGCCAAAGTTCATTGTCAATTTGACTTTCTAGTTTCTCTGACAGTTCAATTTGTAAAGAACTTAGTAAGGGAGCGCCCAACATTTGTACTAAACGTTGTGGCGATCGCGACCCCACTATTTCTTTTATGGCATCTGGACTACTGAGAAATAGAATTTCTGGTTTCTTTTTTCCCATAGCAGAGTAAACTGCATTTACTGCCGTTGTTGCTTTTTCCCTATCTATCGGTTCAGTTGAAACTATATTTTTATGCCACTTTTCCCGATAAATTGGTATTAATGATTTTTGTTCTGTTGTTAGGTTTTCAATTTTAGTCTGCCACATAGCGCCACCCCATAGGTTCGTATTCTCGCTGAATGGATACCATCCAATTTCCTTGTGGAATTTTGACGGGTTTGTGTTCTTCGTGGGTTAAACTTGCTGTTTCTGACAAAACTTTTAAGTATAGCGTCCCATCTTTTTCGTATAGCTCCGCATTTCCACGGGTAATTTGATGAGAATGTCCTGTAACTTCTCCCTCTGCTAAAGTCAGGTGAGATAATTTCTTACCTAAAGTTAGCTTGATTGGTTGCAATATAACATCACCTTGTCGAATTGGTCGCATCGTTATTTTCCCTTAGACCTCATAATCTTAACTATAATCGCAGATAATGATACTCCCCTGTAAATTACAGGATACATCATTTTATATTTATTCATCAACTTGATTTATTCATAAATTTTTGTTAATAACATTTTCAATATTAATCTATACATTTAAATCCTGATTTTTACAAGTAATTCAAGGCTTTTATATTTTTTATCCGTAGCTTTTTTTCAGAAATATTCCATCCACTTACTTTCTCTGACTGCTTTATATTACTCTTAATATCGTTACAATTATTTATTTTTTTTAACTTATAATAAAGTTCCTTTAAAATTTTTGATATAAAAATATTTTTAGATAATATCAAATCTACTGAATTCGGCATAAAAAAATTTTTTATCTGGGCGCGAAAGTAGAAATCTTTCTAAATTCTCTTCCCTCCTAATATTAAATCCGCTTAATTCGGTATAAAAAAATGTTCCATCTTTAACTATTGCCAAATATTTCTAGATATCTCCATCTCCCCAGACTCCTCACACTTCTTACCGAATTATTAATTATTCATTGTTAATTAAATAATTGTGGTTTAAAGCCTCCCCTTGGATAGGGAAAAAAGCGGTTGTTTGCGGAGCAGTCCGTTAGGATGGGATGGCGAGGTTTCCCGCTCTTGCAGAGCCGCTAACGCTAACGCCATATCCAATCAACCAAGAGAGCGGTCGTTTGCGGAGCATTCCGTTAGGATGGGATGCCGAGGTCTCCCGCTCTTGCAGAGCCGC
>NZ_JBNHER010000162.1:0-31725 GCF_050015975.1 Dapis purpurea BLCC-M126
GCTTAAGAGGTTAGCGATCGCCTAATTTTTTAGAGATACCAAATGGGTTCTATAGCAGTTTTTAGCCCAGTGAAATACATAAATTATCGATCCCCCTAAATCCCCCTTAAGAAGGGGGACTTCCAGTTCCCCCCTTTTCAAGGGGGGTTAGGGGGGATCTCCTGACTCCTGACTTTTTCCTAATTTATTTATACCTGTTCATCCGGACATGATATAAGATAAAAAATAATTGTTTGAGAATTCGATAAAAGACTCTAAAGAAAGCGATCGCCACTTTTAAAGATTTTGTTGTCGCAACCAAGTCTCTGCCCAAGTTGCATCATTTTCTGATAATTCCGGTACTGGTTTTTGAGTATAATCTATTTTTAAATCGTAACTGCCAACATCATAAATATTATTTAATAAAGCTTGTAAATCTATAATTGGTTCTGTATCTTCTGGGCGTAATGGTAAAGGAAATTCTGGGATTTTATGTTGGATATTAAAGGCATATAAATCAGCTCTTGGTCGTTGTTTTGCGCGACTAACTAAAATCCGATAATTACCTTGGATATTTTGATTTAAAATAGGCATTCGTTGACCGCGACGCAGTAAATCTATTTCGATAAAATTAGTCAAACTATCTAATATTTTTTCTCGTTTTTCTAGATACATTTCCCTACCTTTTCCACCTCTTTTATTAGAAGGAGATAATATTTCTATAGTAGTTACAACTTCCTTGGTTGCTACTTCTTGAATTTCCAAATATCCTTGGCGAATAGTTATAGGTATTGGCAGAGTTACTGTTATAGGTTTTGTGGAAGTTGCTGTTGCTGTAACGATCGATTCTGTATAATTTGATTCGTTAGTTTGGCTTTGTTTTGACAGGACTGAAACATCAGAAAGACCTACAAGTAAAGATTCTGTATTGTTGTCTTCATACATTCTGACTTCTACAGAAACAAAATATTTTGGACGTAGTTGGGGAGATAATAATTGAGCAAGATTGCTAATTAAAAAGAGATGTAATCCCGGCCATAAATCGGGATGTTCTAAATATGGGTCCATACCAGGAAATGGGGATGGCATAATTTTTTCTCCTTTTATAGTTAGACCTTTCTGTAGGAGCAAACGGCCGTTTGCCCCTACATTATTACATTTCTATCAGACTTGATATTATTTCTTCTTTCGACTTTTTAGAGTAACTAGCAAAACTGGGCGTAACACCCAGAGCAAAAAAGCGACTGCTATAATAATAGCGGTTGGACTATTTCCATTTTCTAATAACGGATTTAGATCTATGGGTAACATATTTGTGCTAGGTTGACTGGTGCAAACTATATCTTCTTTAGGAAACATTTTGTTTTATCCTGTTACTTACATTTCTATCTGAACATGAAATTTTTGTACTTTAAGCAAAGTTTTGACTCACCCTAAAACAAAGTTTTAGCTCACTACTTCTGCCTTGAAAAAAAAGTGAGCTAAAACTGAAACTTAGCTGAATAAAAAATTTACTTTAGAAGATATAAAATTTACTTTGAAGATATAAAAATATAAATATGGCTGTTACTCTCAGAGCTTCTAAAGAGGGGCTAGAAAAGATTGATAAGGCTAGAAGAAGGAAAGGTTGGACAAAAACAGAGCTTGCTTGGTGTCAACTAGCACTAACTTCACAAGCAACTTTAAAACGTTTTTGGCGTAGTCTTCCTATTGAGCGAGATGCTTTTATTAATATTTGTAAGGAAGTAGGAATTAATTGGGAAAAAATTGTGGACGATACTCCTCCCTCTCCTCAAAATTCTACTGTTGAATTTTTTTCTTATGATGATGTTTGGGTTGGTAGAGAAGACCTCATAACTGAATTAACTACAAAGGTTAAAGAGTCTTGTCGCTTACTTATTCTGGTTGGTATTAGTGGTATTGGTAAGACTGCTTTGGCAGAAAAATTGGCGGTGGATCTACACCAAGAATTTTTGCAGGGAGACTGGAGCAAGTTTCGCCAGGAAAATTTTGATAATGAGCAAGAAACTAAAGATTTTCGTAGTGTTGCTATCCGGTGGTTGAAAAAGTGGGGAGAGTCTCTCACTCAAGATGATTATCAAGATGTGGATAGGTTACTCTATAAATTAGTTAATCGTTTGCGACAACATCGGTATCTGATAATTATTGATTCTCTCGAAAATATTTTGGTGGGAAATGAGGATGAGGGATGGAGTGATTTTCAGGATGAGTTGTGGGTGAGATTTTTTGAGCAATTTTTGGCTTCTCCAGAATGTCAAAGTCGCATTATCTTGACTTCCCAAGATTTACCTGGGCAAATTCCGGGACGTTATCAGAATTTCTGGGAGTCTCAACCTTTGACTGGTTTGAGCAAGTCGGAGCAGTTGCAGTTATTCGAGAAAACTGGGTTGGAGGTTGAGGAAAATGCTCCTAACCTACCCTATTTGGAACGTATTGGTAATGCTTACGAGGGTCATCCTTTGGCGTTGCGGGTGATTGCGGGAGAAATTGGCAGCAAACCTTTTAATGGTAATGTGGTAGCTTATTGGAAAAGGTATGGTAATGAATTTGAGGAGGTAGAAAAGGGTATTGAGGAGGCTAAGAGTAGGGGGATAATTGGTGCTGACGATCGGTTTCAGTTGGACAGATATACTCGTCTGTTGCGGAAAAAGGTTAAGTCGCGACTGGAGAAGACTTTTTCCCGGTTGCGGAATGACGCGCTGAATGCTTATCGGTTGATTTGTGCTACTGGAATATATAGATGCGAGGTGCCAGAGAGTTTTTGGTTGAGCCATTTGGAAGAATGGAGTTTTAGTAAGGATGAGCGGGAGGTAGCGTTGCTGACTTTGCGCGATCGCTTTTTGGTTGAGGAAGTAGGAGTTGATGAAAGTGGTGAGATTCTGCTGAGACAACATAATTTAATTCGTAGTGTGTCGTTAGAAAATTTAAAGAGGTTGGATGGGGAAAATGGTTGATTTATCTAAGTCGGGGTCGAAGGTTGAAAGCGATCGGGTAGGAAGAGTTAGTTTGCCTCCTGCTGATTATGTCTTGGAATTATTGAAGCTTGACGCAGATGCTTTGAAGTTAATTGAGCCACCTTCTAAGCGTCACCAATATCGGGCAGTTATTAATTGGGTGACTAACTACAAATGTCCGCCAGAAGTAAATGAGAAATTAGACGTGGTGAAAGGCTATCTGGAAGCATTTTATCATCTTTGTGAAGTGGAAGACTGGGAACGAGCAAAGGAAATTCTTAATATTAAAGTACCGCCAGTTGATGAAAATTTAGACACTCAACTAAGGAGTTGGGGTTACTATGAGGAATGTATTCAACTCTACGGTAGACTATTAGGTAAATTAGACAAAGGTTGGGATGGTATTTGCTTAAATTGTTTGGGTATTGCTTACTCTTTCCTAGGAGAATATCACAAAGCTATCGAGTATTTTCAGCAGAGTTTACAAATAGCCAGGGAAATAGGCGATCTTTCAACCGAAGGTAAGGCTTTGGGGAATTTGGGTATTACTTACCATTCCCTAGGAGAATATGACAAAGCTATTGAGTATCATCAGCAGGATTTACAAATAGCCAGGGAAATAGGCGACCGTTCTGGGGAGGGTATTGCTTTGGGGAGTTTGGGTAATGTTTACGATTTCCTAGGAGAATATCACAAAGCCATGGAGTATTATCAGCAGAGTTTACAAATAGCCAGGGAAATAGGCGACCGTTCTGGAGAGGGTCGTGCTTTGGGGAATTTGGGTAATGTTTACTATTCCCTAGGAGAATATCACAAAGCCATAGAGTATCATCAGCAGCATTTACAAATAGCCAGGGAAATAGGCAACCGTTCTGGGGAGGCTGCTGCTTTGGGGAGTTTGGGTAATGTTTACGATTCCCTAGGAGAATATCACAAAGCCATGGAGTATTATCAGCAGAGTTTACAAATAGCCAGGGAAATAGGCGATCTTTCAACCGAAGGTAAGGCTTTGGGAAGTTTGGGTCTTGCTTACTATTCCCTAGGAGAATATCACAAAGCCATAGAGTATCTTCAGCAGGATTTACAAATAGCCAGGGAAATAGGTGACCGTTCTGGGGAGGGTGGCGCTTTGGGGAATTTGGGTATTACTTACCATTCCCTAGGAGAATATGACAAAGCTATCGAGTATTTTCAGCAGGATTTACAAATAGCCAGGGAAATAGGCAACCGTTCTGGGGAGGGTATTGCTTTGGGGAATTTGGGTATTTCTTACAGCTCCCTAGGAAAACATAACAAAGCCATTGAGTACCATCAGCAGTATTTACAAATAGCAAGGGAAATAGGCAACCGTTCTGGGGAGGGTATTGCTCTATTAAACTGGGGAGAGACTCTGCTCAAGTTAGAAAAGTATGCCAAATCTCTACAATACTCACAAGCAGCATTAGAGATATTTCACCAGATAGGAAAGCGTCATTACCAAGCAATGGTTCTCCAGAACATAGCAGAAACCAATCAACACTTAGGAAATTTAGATGCAGCACGACAGTATTGCGATGAGGCGTTAGCTATTTTCACAGAATTAGGTGTGCCAGAATTGAAAGAATGTCAGGAGTTGCGGGAGGAAATTCAAAAGTTAAAAGTCAAAAGTCAAAAGTAAGAATGTCTTCAAACTCCCTACCAAAATTGGAGTTTTTCCCAATATTGATGGTAAAATATTATTCTCCAAAAAAGATTCCTCTGCACAGATGAGCGATCGCTTTTTGATACACTTAGATTATCCGTTAATAAGAAAATAATATGAGTGGTATCGACCGCGAAATCTATCTGGAAAGTAGAACCAGTTTAATTGATAAGCATCTTCCTGGTACGGAAAAATCCCAAAGAGAATTAGAAACAGAAGGAATAGTCTATCTATTCAGCGATCGCGAAACAATGGAAAGAGTCGCATCTGAAATATTCAAAAGAGGAGAACGCACAGGAGCAGACGATATCGGAGACAAATACGAACGCTATGGATTATTTTTTGCCGAACCAATAGGTTATATACTAAAATCAGATGGAACTCATATTCCTCTTTATTATGGGGAGATAAAAATCAAAAAGACCACAGGTAAATACCATGTCATACCTCGCACAAGACCCCGCACAACCAGATGAACTAACCCAAAAATCTCAATTATCCACAGAATGGGAGTTTGCAGAAATTTGGGTCGATCCTTATCTTTCTCCCCCCTATATTTTAATGCTAATTAAAGAGCAGTCCGGCAAATTTTCTATACAAAATCCAGTGGAAAGCTACAGAACAATCTTTACAGGTGACACCTACGAAGAAGCACAAATGTGGTTGCTTGAGGATGAATACGAGCGAGTAACTGGTCGTTTTTGTCAACCAGAGTAAAAATTCGTAGATTTCCATTATCAAAGAGTTAGGGTTTGGAGACCAAAACAGAAGAGCGATATAGCTGCCGCTAGGCTCCGCCAACGCGTCAGCGGAACGGTGTTCTATCGCTCCCTACTTCCCTTTATGCAAAAAAATGCTATAATCATCAAAATCAATTGATATATCAAATCAAAGCAAAGAAACCGGGTTTGTATTAAATGCACTACCGTAATAACATTAAACTCAAACAAACTTGGTTTCTGATAACACTTCGATTGCCACTGGATTTTTATCATCGGATAATAGTTTTATATTGACTATTTTGCTAAGAATAATTGCTAATTTTTTCTCAAATTTAACCGTTCTTTGTCTGACAAACCTTCTGCTAAAACACTAATATTTTCCACAGGAATATTAACTCTAACCTTCTCACCAATAGCATATTGATTCAGATGAAAAGAATTAATATTTTGTCTGCGGATAACTATCTTAATTTTCTCAGTTAACCGCACAACATAACGAGTATCCGTACCAATATAAACCAGATTTTCTATTATCCCAGAAAAATCTGATTTTCCTGTCAAAGTTGGCGGGGAAATTTCTATTTTTTCCGGTCTGACAACTAAGGTAATAATTGTATCTATTGGCAGATTATGAACAGAGGGTATTAACAATGGCAAATCTTCATCTATTAACACCAAACTTTTATCCTCTTGATGCGCAGTTATTCGCCCAGTTAAAAAATTACTTTCCCCAATAAATTCAGCTACAAAACGAGTTTTTGGTTGTTCATAAATCTCTACGGGAGTTCCCACTTGTAAAACTTCTCCTTGGTGCATAACTGCTATCCGATCAGACATAGTTAAAGCTTCTTCTTGGTCGTGAGTAACATAGATAAAAGTAATACCTAACCTTTGCTGCATTTGCTTTAATTCTAACTGCATTTCTTTGCGTAATTTTAAATCTAAAGCACCTAAAGGTTCATCAAATAATAACACTGCTGGTTGTTTAATTAATGCTCTTGCTAAAGCTACTCTTTGTTGTTGTCCACCAGATAATTGTCGGGGATAACGTTTCTGCATATCTATTAATTTTACTTGAGCCAAAGTATCAGTTACCCGACGATTTATTTCTGGGCGCCGGAGATTTTCCATTTCTAATCCAAAAGCAATATTTTCTGCCACTGTGAGATGGGGAAATAAAGCATAATTCTGAAAAACTGTATTGACTGGGCGATGAAATGGCGGACTATTTCCCATTAGTTTATCTTGAATATAAATTTCTCCAGATGTGGGAATTTCAAAACCAGCTATCATTCTTAATGTGGTAGTTTTACCACATCCAGAGGGACCGAGTATAGAAAAGAATTCTGATTTTTTTATCTGGAGATTGATATTATTTACAGCGATAAATTTTTTTTGATTTTGACTAGGGAATATTTTGGCAATATTGATGAGATTGACTGCTATATTTTCCATTGTAACGAAGAAGGAAGAAGGAAGAAGTAAGAAAGAAGAAGGAAGAAATAATTGATAATTAAAGATAGTTTTCATCATCAATTATCCATTAATTACCAACTCCTAATTTAACTTCAGTCCAAGCTTCATCATATAAAATTGTGGCTTTACCAAGGTCTTGAATATAATTTAGTTTGGCAAATAATTCTGGTGGTGGATAAATAGCAGAATTATTCAGGTCAGTAGCTTCGATTAAACCTTGGTCTTTTGCTGCTTGGTTTGGGGTAGCATACTTAATAAAATTGGAGATTTTTGCTCCTATTTCTGGTTCAAGAATAAAGTTAATAAATTTTTCTGCCAGCTCTTTATTTCTACTTCCTTTGAGAATAACCATATTATCAGTTAAGAGAATACTTCCTTCTTTGGGAATAGCATAACGAAGGTTAGGATTTTCTTTCATAACTTGGAAAACATCTCCACTCCATTCACAAGTTAAATCTACTTCACCTTGGTCTAATAAGTTTTGACCTGTGTCTGGTGCAAAAGCAGCGATCGCCTGTTTATTTTTAATTAGAAAATCTCTTGCTTCGGTAATTTCTTTAGGGTTAGTTGTATTGGGGTTATAACCAAGAGAAATTAAAGCAATAGAAAAGCTACTACGCATATCATCTAATAAGGCGACTCTCCCTTTAAATTTATCGTCAAACATGGTTAACCAACTATTAATTTCACCCCCGGTTGCTTTAATGTTATAACCTATTCCCATTGTGCCCCATTGGTAAGCCAAACTATATTTATTTCCCGGATCGTATGGAGGGTTAATAAATTTATCGTTGATATTTTTTATATTAGGAATATTTTCTTGATTAAGTTCCTCCAGTAGTCCTTCAGATGCCATAATTTTTACCATATAATCAGCCGGAAAAGCTACATCATAACCAGGATTTCCTGGTTTGATTTTGGCATATAGGTCTTCATTACTTTCATAGGTATCGTATTGAATTTTGATATTAAATTTATTCTCAAATTCAGTAATTACTTCAGGTGCAATATATGTTGACCAATTGTATATACTCAGAACATTATTTCCTGAAGTATTGGGATTATTAGTACAAGCAATGGGGAAAATTAATGCAATGCTAAAGAGCAATAAAAAAGTAATTATTTTTTTCATAAGTACCTGAACAGAATTAATTTAATATTTTGGCGGTGGTAGGCAAGAGGTAAAAGGAATATAACCGATTAGTAAATAAACGGCAAATATACAAATAATTTTGTCTACCTACTTAGTTATATCAATGGTGATAAATGTTTTTTACAAATGGTAGGGATGTTGCATGCAACATCCCTACGTCCGAGGGAAGAAGACTCTGGTTATCTAGGAGATACCGAAGTTGGAGTAAATATTGAAAAAAAAGGCAAAAATGATAGAGATAGCTGTCTAAAATGAAACGGTTCAGATAAGACCAAGACTCATAAGGTATGGAATTCTTAGAGTAGCTCTTCAGATTACAGAACTGCAAAAAAATTCTTAACTTAACTGTATTTATCTATAGACTCATCTTCCTTTCCCAGAACTTACGCAAACCAACCAATAAACCGGGTTTATTACCCTAATTATTGTTGTTGAAACCATGAAATTTCGTATTATAACCTGGTTTCTTCGTAAGTCCTATTTCCTTCTTCCCTCTTCCTTATTCGTTATTCCGTTTTTTTCAGTAATTTTAGGCATTTTTTTGATCCCCAAATTTATCAATAAAAAGAGAAGATACTACCAACATTAAAGAAGCTACTAACATTAAAGTTGATATAGCATTAATAGCTGGAGTTACCGAAAATTTAATCATACCATAAACGAATAATGGTAATGTTGTTGAACCGACTCCAGCAGTGAAAAAAGTAATCACAAAATCATCCAATGATAAGGTAAAAGCTAACAACGCAGCACTAAAAATTCCCGGCCAAATTAAAGGTAAAGTAATGCGAAAAAAAGTTCGCCATTCATTAGCACCCAAGTCTAAAGCTGCTTCCTCTAAAGCAGGGTCAAGTTGAGCGACTCGCGCTCTGACAGTTACAACAACAAAAGAGATACTAAATACTATATGACCAATAATTACTGTTGGTAAGCCTAACACTAAACGAATACCTAGAATATTTTCTATTAGCTGAAACCCCAAAGAAAAGAAAACTAATAAGGAAATACCAATAGTAATTTCGGGAATAATTATCGGCAGAAATAGTATGGCCTCTAAAACATTACGTCCGGGAAAACGAAAACGTTCTAATGCCAAAGCAATCATAGTACCAAAAATTGTTGCTAGTAATGTTGAAATTGTTGCTACAAAAAGACTATTTTTCAGCGCATCCCAAATCATCACATCGCTAACAGTATTATCAGTGACTCCTTGTAATAAATTGCCATACCATTTTAAAGTAAAACCTCGCCATACAGCATTAAAACGAGAATCATTAAAGGAGTAAATTACTAAGATAAAAATAGGTAGATAAAGAAAGGCAAAACCCAAGGTCGCATTTAGCCACAAACCAAATTTTCCAAGAGAACGAATGAGTAAATCAACTTTTTTCATTGGAGGCAAGAAAGAAGAGGGAAGAAGGAGTAAATATTGAAAAAAAAGGGAAAAATGATAGATATATTTGTCTGAAATGAATTGGAATAGCTCCTTTTAAGAATATTAAAATTCTCCTTGGATATGAATTACTCCTGCCAAGATAATAAGTTAATAACTTATAGTTGATAGCTGATTCCACGCTGATGTTGTAATATTTTATAGTATGGTTTTAGTCTCCAAATCCCATTTAAGCTTGGGTTTAGACAGCAAACCCCTACAGTTTTTTTCACGAATCATTTCATCTTGCTATAGTTGATAGCTGAATACTTAATTATTTTTCTCTTCTGAGATGCCGAAATAGATGATAACTGGAATTAATACAATCATCATCAATGCAATTGATAATGCCGAGCCAAACGGCCAATTTCTAGCTTTAAGAAATTGATTTTGAATCAGATTTCCTACCATCATTGTTTTTGCACCACCTAAAATATCAGGAGTAATAAAAGCACCAAATGCGGGAATAAAAACCAGTAAACAACCTGCAACTATGCCTCGCGTTGTTAATGGTAAAACTACACGAAAAAGGGTTCGTAAATCATTAGCGCCTAAGTCTTGAGCAGCCTCTAACAAAGAAAAGTTAAAGCGTTCCATTGTGGCATATAACGGTAAAATCATAAATGGTAAGTAGCCATAAACCAAACCAATAATCACAGCAAAGGGTGTAAATAAAAGAGTCAAAGGTTCGTCTGTAATCTGAAAACTTTGTAAGGCAATATTAAATACTCCTTCAGTCCGAAGTAAAACTATCCAAGCATAAGTACGCACTAAAAAATTAGTCCAAAAAGGAATAATTACTAGCATTAATAAAATGTTACGCCAAGGTGGTCTAATTGTGGCAATAAAATATGCTAATGGGTAGCCAATTAATAAACAAATCATAGTTGTAATTAAAGCGAGAAATAAAGACTGCCAAAATATTCCCCAGTATATTCCTTGAGCTAGTCTTTGATAGTTATCTAGAGTAAATTGCCAAATAACACCGCCATAAGTACCTCGTTCTAAAAAGCTATAAATTAAAATAATTACTAACGGGATGATGAAAAAAGCTAATAGCCAGATAGTTGCAGGAAATAGAAGAATTAGTAATTTTTTTAGTTGAGATTTTTCAATATTTGAGGTTAACTGTTTTTTCTGGGGTTGCCACATATTAATTAGCTGATAAGTCAAAGATTATAATTATCAGATAGATATTTATTTGTCAATCAATAAAATTAAAACCATGGCAGTCATTGTTGAGTAGATTTAGGTTTAAAAAAAGGATTAATCTATCTAGTGATAACCTTTCTACTGAGTCAGGGTAAATTAGTATCAGTTAAATACGCTTTTTTGTTTTGGATTTGATCGTTACTTTCAGATCAAAATATATTTACTTGACAAAGATGGAAAATCACTATACCAGTCCTATTTTAGTTATGAAAAAAATCTCTTGGGATGAGGAAAAAAGGGTAAAAGGTTCAGAATTTTAATGTATTTTTTGATTTTTGACAAATTATTTAGAATTGCTACATTACTGGTTTGTGATAACATCAAATCCATTCTAATTGATGGATAGTGTCAAAAATTGGCCATTTACATATTAGTCAACTTATATATATTGACAAAATTACAATTTTGTGTATGCAGACCTAAGTTCTGACATTATACTACTCTGAGGTGTAAAAACTTATTAACTTTAATATATTGACAAATATACAAATTTATACATAGATAACTCCTCAGTGTTTTCATCCCTCAAGTTAATCATACTATGTTAAAGAATATGTAAAATCACTAATATTTTATTTAAAGATTTCATGAAGATATAGGGTATCTTGAAAAATGAAATATATCAACTTTTATATATGTTCATACTGACAATTAATTGGCATGATTGTATAAGGAAAATTTCAAAGCTTTAGTAATCAAAGATAACCTAGCTTCAGTAAAAAATATGAAAAAATTAAGTAAAAATAACCAGGAAGGTATCTGGAAAAAAAATATAGTTAAAACTAAGAGAAAAGGATATTTTAGAAATATACAAGAAGTAAAAGTTGTAGCAACAGTAGCAAATATTGCTCAAGAACCATCTGCATCAAAATCTTTGACATCAAAAGTTTGGGTAGCTTATACTTCCATATAAAGACAATTTTTAGATTGAGTAGGGTGTAGGGTGGGTAAAAAAGTTGCCCATTATAGAAAAATTAATTACTATAAAAGTTTCCAAAAAAATTTGGAAACTTTTTTTATTAAGTCTGTTATTTGGCAGATGAGAAAACAAAATTTATTATAACGGTTTTTACCGGAGGTGAAGTACATCAACTATCCTCCCCGCATCCCCCTTTTTAAGCTATGCTTTTCCGACATAAGATCGAATTCTTTAGAGGATAAGGCAGAGCACGGAGAGGGGGAGGATAGGGAAGTCAAGACAAACCTGCCATCTGTCATCTGAGGATAGAGGTGGCTAAAAGTTAATAACTCAATTTCGCCATTTGATTTCTCTGGCTAGCTACTATAAGCATCTCCCACCCTACAATACTTCTAAGACTTATGGATAAGGGATAGCTTGAAAAAGGGGGGATCTCCAACAGTGTACCTCACACTTACTAGAAAATATTTTATAATTAAAAAAATATAATTAAATAAATTAATAAAAAAACTTGTCTTTTCCTACCCAATGAATTAAACATAAATTTTCTATTATCTTGACTATATTAATTACCTTTTCAGACATAAATTTAACTTTAAATCAGGAGTAGTTATGAGTAATAATAGTTGGGAAAAATATACCTCCTACAATTATTTGAAATTTGATTTTTCCTACTTACTTAAATATATAATTATCAGTCATCAGGTATCAGTTAACTTTTAACTTTTTCCAGGTTTCAGTTTTGCAGATGCCACTATATTTTTAAAATTAGTGGTGCAGGTATTTTGGTGGGTTTGAATCTACCACTACTATGTCTTAAACCTTACCCTTGAGAGCAGGGTTTTGATAACTATTAACTATTACTGACTAAATTTTTGCCTGTAGCAGTGTAAATTAAAATACATGAGGGAAGAGTAGTATTATTTTCAGACTAGGGAAATATCCAAGTTTGTACAGGTTTCTAAAAGTGGCATAGTTAGGATGACCAGAAAATAAGATCTCAACTTTTCCCTCTCAAGGAAATAAGAAAAAGAAAATTCAGTGCTTTAAGGCTCCCTATTCTAAGAGGTACTGTTAACTGATAACTGATAACTGAAATGACAGACATCGAATCAATATCATTATTTACAGAAGAATTGGTAAGAGTTAAGACAGGCAAATCTCTGTCTGACATTGAAAGGGAAGTTCTCAGAGAATCCTTATGTGGCAAAACCTATAGTCAAATAGCCTCGAAATTGGATTACTCAAGAGATTATATTAGTCAAAATGTAGCTCCTAAATTATGGAAGCTACTTAGTATTATTCTGAAAGAAAAAATTAGCAAAAATAACTGCCGTTCCGTACTAGAAAGAAAAATAATCACCTATCAAGGAAGTAGAAAGGAAACTACAAAGACAACTTTAATTAATCTAAATACAATCAAAGATTCAGAAAAATTAGACATTAATGATTGTAAACTACTTGATGGTAGAGTTCCTATGGGTTCTCCTTATTATATAGAACGTGCTGAAGAATTAATCTGTTATTTAGAAATTAATAAACCAGGAGGATTTCTCCGCATCAAAGGACCTAGACAAATGGGAAAAACTTCTCTATTAATGAGAATCATCGCCTATGCTACAAAACAACAATATAAGACAGTGCGATTAAGTTTACAAAGAGTAGATAGTACAGTGAGCAAAGATATCAATAAATTTTTAAGATGGTTCTGTGCTAATGCAACTAGAAAATTACAGTTAGAAGCAAAGTTAAATGAATATTGGGACGAAGATATTGGTAGTATAGAAAGCTGTACTTTCTATTTTCAAGACTATCTCCTATCTATAATAGACAGTCCGATAGTTTTAGCAATAGATGAAGTAGATTATATTTTTCAGTTTCCGGAAATAGCTAATGATTTTTTGTCAATGTTAAATGCTTGGTATGGAGAAGCTAAGGAAGTTAAACTTTGGCAAAGATTGCGGATAGTGTTAGTTAAATCTACGGAAGCTTATATTAGAATGAATATTAATAAATCACCATTTAATATGGGGATAGCTATAGATTTATCACCATTTACTTTAGAGCAAACCCAAGAATTAGCACAACGTTATCAAATTGAATTATTGCCAGCAGAACAAAATAAATTAATGCGATTAGTGGGTGGTCATCCATATCTAATTAACACGACTTTTTATCATATTAAATGTCATAATGCTAGCTTAGAAAGCTTAATTGAAACAGCCGCGACAGATACAGGTATTTATAGTGATCATTTACATAGACATTTACAAAATCTTCAACAATATCCAGAGTTAAAAACAGCTTTTCAACAGGTATTAAGAGCAGTTACTCCTGTAGAATTAGAACAAGCATTAGCATTTAAGTTAAAAAGTATGGGTTTGGTAGTACAACTGGAGGGTAATTTAGTTATGCCTAGTTGTGATTTGTATCGGCGATATTTTTATGATCTGCTTATCAATATATAGCTAGGAAGTTGGGGATATGAGGTTAGGGAAAACAGTTTTTTTAATCTAATTTAATTCGTCGAAAATAAAATTAGTTACTGTTTATGTTTATAATTCTATAATTACTTTAATATTTAATTTCTCCATTTCCTTACCTCCCTTAACTATTCTGACTTCTTATTTCAATTATACTCAGGTTTAGTTGCTGTGATAAAAATCATGCGATCGCTAAATTTTAATACTGAATTATCCTGATATTTCTCTTCCATTTCTTTTAAACCTGCTGCTAATTCAGTATCGTTAAATTCAGAAAGCAAAAACATATAACGATTTTCTACCATTTGAAAATACTGGATTTTTGGCAATTTTAAAGGGTAGTCTATAATATCAAAATCGACAAGAAAACCTACTTTTTGAAGTAAATTAATTAGTTCTTGATAGTGAGGTTGTTTTTGTTCGTACAAATCTAGTGCTTTGGTAAATAAAGGATACTCAATAGTTGGTGGTAAGAGCAATAATAGGAAAATTCCGCCAGGAGTTAATTTTTGCCATAAATTCTGGAATAGTAGAAATTTTTCCTCTATATAATGGATAGCTTCTTTTAAGAAAATTTTATTATAAGTTCCTGGTTTTTGAGAGAATTCTACTCCATCCATTTTGATAGGATTTAATAGACTATTTGTCGGAATTTTTTCTAGCATTTCCGCAGAAGGATCTACACAAATAATCGGTTGCTGTAACTGAGTTTGATTGAGAATTTCTTTGCTATAAATTCCTGTTCCACAGCCAATATCTACCAAAATATCTGTGGGAGTTAGGTGTAGATGTTCGATAATTTTTTCAGTTGTGAATTTAATATATTCAGGAGAGTATGACCAGAGATTATCGTAAATATTGGCGATTTTTTTGTAATGATTTTCGGAAGGGTTGTTTGTCATAGTCAGGAAGGCACAATACAGGTATACGGATGATTATAAAGAATAAATATAGACCTTGAATTTATTGTACTGTGCAACACTATAAAATTATAGTATACTAATAATAGTAGAATAAAAAATCAACAACATCAATATAGCGACCAAAGGCCACAACTATGAAGGAGACTATTGCAAGCAACCTTAAGCACTACCGCGAGGGTCAGCACTTCTCCCAAGAATCCTTGGCCCAAAAGGTAGGAATCAGTTGCCAGAACCTGAATGAGTATGAAAATGCCATAACTCTAGCAAATAGTAAGATTCTTTCTGCCTTAGCTCGTGCCTTGGGTATAACCCTTGACGACCTACTACTCGCAAAAAGTCAGAATAAAACTAGCTTTCGTTTCCGGTCTCATGCGTCTTTTGCCAAAGACAAACAACCTCAACTTCTTACGCAAGTGCTGCGGATGCTGGAAACCTATAATCTTCTGGAAAAAGCAGTCGGTATTCCCCCCTATGCTCCAGAAACCACTTCTTGCCATCAAATTGAAGGTAATGAAAAGCATATCCAAACTACTGCTACTCGGTTTCGTCGTAGTCTGGGATTAGGTGAGGGTAAGATTTATAATTTATTTGAAGCAGTCGAAGCAGTTGGTTTAAAAGTATTATGCACGCCTATTCCCATTAAAAACTTTTTTGGTTTGAGTGCTTGTAGTTCTGCTGAGGGCGCATTTGTTCTAGTCAACACTCATAATATTACTATTGAACGACAGATATTTACCCTCGCCCACGAAATCGGACATTTAATTTTTCATCGAGATGATTATCAGGATACACTTTTGGAAGAGGGAACAAAAGAAGAAGAAAAAATGCGGGAAACAGTGGCTAATTATTTTGCAGGTAATTTGCTTGTTCCTGATTTAGAGCTAGAGCGCCTCTACGACCAGAATTATGATATAATTCCACTCAAGGAATATTTTCGAGTCAGTTACCAGGTTATTTTGAAACGTCTAGATCAGATGCAATTTATTGACTATAGCCAAAAAATCAAGAAAATTAAAGCTATTTATAAAAGAAAAAATAATGGTGTTCCTCTGAATAATTCAACAGAGTTACCACCGACTCTAAAAGAGGAAGAATTTCCAGAAAACCAACGTTATAAAAAACTTATCTGGCAAAGTCTTGACCTTGGCAAAATTTCTGAACTAAAAGCAGCGGAACTTTTGCAGATTACAGTTGAAGAATTAGGGCTGCGTCGTCAAGAAGCTGAGGTTTATGCTATTAGATAACGGAACAATTCTTGATGCTACTGCAATTATTGATTTTCTCTGGCTAAACGAGTGGGAGTGGTTAAAACAAAATTACAGTCCTTTATATGTTGCTCAAGAAGTTTTAGACTCAGACAATTTAGAGCTACCTACCCGCGAAGCAGCCAGGGAAAATCTTACTCCACTCAATCTAGACACAGAAGAAATGTATGTCAGTTTTCTAGAATTTAGAGTTAAAGCACCGTTACTTAGCGAAGCCGATCGAGCAACCTTAGCCTTAGCTCGTCATCAGTTATTACTCTGTGCTAGTGATGATAAGTTAATGACACAAATCTGTGAAGAATATAAAATTCCCTATACTCGAACACTAAGATTATTAACTGAGATGGTGAAAACTCGACACAAAACAATTCCAGAAGTGAAAGAAATGGCTGATATGTTAATCGAAGAGCGAGGTAAACGTATTGCTCCAAAAGTTTTAGATGATTGGCATAATCAACTTAGAAACTTATGCAGTGGCTAAGGATGCGAATTTTAACAATTATAAATAAGCTAAAAGTCAAAACCCGCACTAAAGTTTACGAAACCACACTCACCACAGTTTCTTGACACTGACTTTCCAACATCAAACCATACTCCAAACCTTCAACAACTGCCTGATAAGAAGCATCCAAAATATTAGTAGAAACTCCTACAGTCGTCCACCGTTGTTGACCATTACTCGACTCAATTAATACCCTAGTTTTAGCAGAAGTCCCCGCTCCACCATCCAAAATTCTCACCTTATAATCTGTTAAATAAAAATTAGCGATCGCTGGATAAAAATTTTCTAACGCCTTCCGCAAAGCAGCATCCAAAGCAGAAACCGGACCATTTCCTTCCGCAGCTTCTAGAATATCTCTACCATCAACAGCAACCTTCACCGTTGCCAGAGAATTAGAAACTTTACCACTTCCCTTATCCAAATGCACTTGGAAACCTTTAATTTCAAAGAAATGTTGCCGTTGCTCTAAAGCGGTTCGCATCAATAATTCAAAACTCGCCTCTGCACCCTCAAACTGATATCCCTCATTTTCTAACTCTTTCAACTTATCCAAAATTTTTCTACAAGCAGGGTTTTGGCGATCTAGTTCTATACCGAAACTTTTCGCCTTTGCCAACACATTACTCAAACCAGCTTGATCAGAAATCACAATACGACGACTATTACCTATTTGTTGCGGTTGAATATGTTCGTAAGTTAGAGGGTTACGTTCCACCGCCGACACATGAATACCACCCTTGTGCGCAAAAGCTGATAAACCTACAAACGGCGCATGATCGTCAGGAGCAAGATTAACTATTTCACTGATACCTCGACTCGCCTGAGTTAGTTTTTCCAGTTGTTGCGACTGAATACAGTCATAACCCAACTTGATTTGCAAATTAGGAATTAAAGTACAAAGGTTAGCATTACCGCAACGTTCCCCATAACCATTAATAGTTCCCTGCACCATTAACGCACCTTCCATCACCGCAGATAAAGCATTAGCAACAGCAGTTCCCGAATCATTATGAGTGTGAATACCTAAATTAGCATTGGGTAAAGCTTGAGAAACATCTGCCACTATTTGACTAATTTCGTGGGGAAGAGTACCGCCGTTGGTATCGCACAAAACTAACCATTCTGCTCCAGCATTATGAGCAGCAGCTAAAGTTTCCAAAGCATATTCAGGATTATTTTTATAACCATCAAACCAATGTTCGGCATCATAGATAACCTGGCGACTTTGACTGCACAGATAAGAAATTGTATCTGAAATCATTGCCAAATTTTCTTCCAGAGTAGTTTTCAACCCTTCGGTGACGTGCATATCCCAAGATTTACCAAAAATTGTCACCCACCGCGTACCCGCAGACAAAATAGGTTGGAGAGTAGGATCGGATGCTGCCTGTTTTCCAGGACGACGGGTTGAACAAAATGCTACCACTTCTGCTTGAGTCAGGGGTTGTTCTTTAAGTTGCCAGAAAAATTGTACGTCTTTAGGATTTGCACCAGGCCAACCACCTTCGATAAATGGAATCCCTAAACTGTCGAGTTGGTGGGCGATGCGTAGTTTATCTTCCAGGGATAGGGATAGTCCTTCTCGTTGGGCACCGTCGCGCAGAGTTGTGTCGTAAATCCAGATTTTGTTCATGGTGGTTGATGCTAGGTTTTAGGTACTAGGTTAGTCAATCATACAACCTAGTTTGAAGGAAGATACTTACAATTAAAAGATTTTTCAACTTAATTTAAACTTTATCATTTATAGGTAAATTTTTGCAGAAATTATATCATTGGAGAGTGTATTTATCTTAAAATAGTTTAATCTAATTAATTTAACGCGGAAACCACCCTTACTATTGCAGTATTTTATGTGAATTTTTAGCTGTTGCTATATAATTAATATTAGTCAAAATAATGAAATAATTTGTTATGGTTAAGATTCAGGCTCAGGGCAAAATTATAACTTGCGCTAAAGGAGAAAATCTACGTCAAGTTTTACTGAAAAATAATGTTGATGTTTATAATGGCAATGCCTCAATTATTAACTGTCGTAGTATTGGTACTTGTGGCACTTGTTCTGTAGAAATAGAGGGAGAAGTTTCTCAACCTCAATTGCGAGAAAAAGCTAGACTTTCTTTGCCCCCCCATGTTCCTAATTCTCAGAAACGTTTATCTTGTCAAGTGAAAGTTTTAGGAGATATAAAAGTAACTAAATACAATGGTTTTTGGGGTCAAGGTTCTGAGATTGTCTGGACTCCTGAAGGTTAATTTCAGTTATCAGTTATCAGTTATCAGTACCTCGAATCTGAAGATGGACTAGGTAGTAGGGAGTAGGGGGAAATAATTGATGATTTATCTGCATGGGATTGATTTTATTTTTGATTATCCGAGATGTCTATTCAATTCCCTTACGGTTTTAACCAAAGGTAATTATCCATTATCAATTATCCATTATCCATTAATGAATTCTTACTTTATTTAATATGAATAAATCCAACGATATCCTAATTATTGGTGGCGGTATTATCGGTCTATCAATAGCAATAGAACTAAAATTACGCGGAGCAAAAGTAACAGTTATTAACCGAGATTTTCCGCAAATTGCCACAAATGCTGCTGCTGGAATGTTAGCTCCCCAAGCCGAAGCTATTCCTCCTGGTAAAATGTTAGACTTATGTTTAAAAAGCCGGGAATTATATCCAGAGTGGGTGAAAAAAATAGAATCAATTAGTGGTTTAGAAACTGGTTATTGGCCTTGTGGAATTTTAGCTCCAGTTTATACACTAAAAGATAGAGAAAATTATGCTTTACCAAACCTAAGTTATCAATGGTTAAATCAAGTAGCAATTCATCAATATCAACCAGTATTAAGTCCTGAAGTAATTGGAGGTTGGTATTACTCTCAAGATGGGCAAGTAGATAGTCGTTATTTGTATCAATCAATGATTGCCGCAGTTCAAGAATTAAAAATTGAGATTCAATCAGAATTTGTAACAGAAATAGTTCGCAAAAAAGATAAAATTCAGAGCCTCAAAACATCAATAGGTGAATTAGAAGCAGAACATTATGTCTTAGCTACAGGTGCATGGTCGCAGGAGTTATTACCAGTTCCTGTTTTTCCGATAAAAGGGCAAATGTTATCATTAAAAACTCCCCCAGATGTAAGTACACAAAATTTACCTTTACAGCAAGTTTTATTTGGAAATCAAACTTATATTGTACCTCGCAAAGATGGCAGAATAATTATTGGTGCAACTTCTGAAAATATCGGATTTGTTGATGGAAATACTGCTGCAGGAATTCAACAATTACTAGGAAATGCAATTAGATTATATCCAGGTTTAAGAGATTACGAAATCTTAGAATTTTGGTGGGGTTTTCGTCCTAATACTCCTGACGAAATGCCAATATTAGGAGCCAGTAATTATGATAATTTGACATTAGCAACTGGGCATTATCGGAATGGAATTTTATTAGCACCTGTAACAGGAATGTTGATAGCCGATTTAATTTGGAATAATCAGTCCGATCCGTTATTAACAGCTTTTAATTATTCTCGGTTTATGGAAGTGGCGAGTAAAGTTTGAGGAAGTTATGGGATATTAAATTCAGTAGTATTAGTATAAATAAAGTATAGAAACCGGGTTTGTATGATCTGCCCTACTTACTAATATCCGTTTCCCATAAACCCGGTTTCTTATAACACTTCAAAGCAAGCAGATTTGATATGGAATGACTTTTGATTTAGTAGATTTAATTTATTTGGTGAAAATACTTAAACTAGGAAAATAATAGTAGAAAAAGAAGAGAAAAAATTAGTACATTCACTGATGCAGAGTTGTTTAGATTCTTGATAGAGTACAGTTGAGATAAAAATTCAATCATTTGTTAGAGAATATATATACGAATGACTACTACAAAATCAGGAAAGAAGTCAGAGATATTAACTCTTGCTAAACAGGGAAATATCACAGCGATCGCATCTGTAACTTAATTATTTTTTTAAAGATCAAGGAATTACTACTCAAGTCACT
This sequence comes from Dapis purpurea BLCC-M126, assembly GCF_050015975.1. NCBI lineage: Bacteria > Bacillati > Cyanobacteriota > Cyanophyceae > Oscillatoriales > Microcoleaceae > Dapis > Dapis purpurea. Next base: position 20,739 of record NZ_JBNHER010000162.1, read on the forward strand.
ATTATAGATAGTGTATTGTGTTTAACTCTAAAATCTCTAGAAGTACCAGACAAAAAAAATCTGTTTCTTTTGTGAATAAAGCTCTTGTAAAATTAGGAATAGAATCTATTCATTCTGTCAAAGTTTCTGGTCAAGATATAAGTACAGATTCTCCTCAGTTGACTGAATTTATTAGTTTGTACAATCAAGCTAAAATACAACGAAAAATAATCAAATCTGTAGAATCTAAAGAATCAGATAATCAACAACAAAATACAAAGACCAAAACTGAGCAAAAGAAATTAGATAAACTGATTAAATTGTCTCAATGCAGTATGTGGTTAACTTCTGTATTAGGTTTAACTATTCCTATAGCTACATATATTTATACCAAGCGTAAAGTTGCTTTCTATATTTGGTTTTTCGTATTTGGAATTTTCTTACAAGGTATCCTATCTGCAATTTTAATCAACTTTTTACTAGAAAATACTGATGGTGAAGAGATATTTATTAAAGCATTTTATTTGCCTTTCTTAGTAGTGTCGTTTGTTAGCATTATTGACAACTGTATGGCAATTAAGCGAGCGCGGAGACAAACTTATTTATTAACTGGAGAAAAACCTTGGAAACAGAAACAGAAAAACAAACCGGAAAACCAACAAAAACAAAATAAAGCAAATAAATGGCCTATATGGTTTCCTTATCCTATTTCATGGCTAAAAAGTTTATTTCTGTTGATATGGACAGTAATTATAATTAGAATTTTTGGTTTCTGGAGTGGGATTATAGGGTTGATTTTATCCGAAGTTGCAGGCAGTGAAACTCTAATTCTAAAAGCTACAGCATTAGGACTAATGTTATCTATACTTGTGTTCTCTTATATTGACCATATTTTTTCTAATAAAAATATTTTCTCTGGTAAAAAGCCTTTTTCAAGATATTCGATTTTGTTTCCCAGTCTAATAAGTATATGGCAAGGTTTTTATGGTCATATTGTAATAGTTTTAGCTTCTATAATCTTGATGATTATTCTTTTACCATTTTTATCTATTTGTGACTATCAAACATTAGGAGATTTTGGATATTGCACTCGAATGGCAGGAACAAAACTAACTAACTATGATGAATTAGTTGGTTACTTTGCACTAATAAGTTGGTTGACTATAGTGGCGTATTTTTATCAAATTGAGAATTGGTTAAGGAAAAATTTTTCTCTCAATGATTTAGGCAAATTTATTCTGACAATATTTATTATTCTATCTTTAAACGGTCAGATTTCAATAATTGCACAACTCTTGTAAAACAGTAGCATAGCTACTATTTTTATTCCTTATTTAAAAATTCTTGTTTATTACTTATTCTTTCTTTCTTCTTGAACTATAGAAAAACCATTATAAGGAGATTTATCAGGCAATATTACTTCAAAATTTACTCGGTCTACCATCTCTGCTGAACGTACTTCCAAATTCCACTTACCAGGAGTTAATTGCCAAAAAAAAGAATTACCAGAATTAACGGTTAACTTCTCTCCATTCAACCACCATTCCACAGATTTTTGTGCATAATTTGCCAACTTAAATTCCAACTTTTGTTCTCCTGCGCTACTATCAATTAAAAAGTAATCATCCTCTTGGGGAAATAAAATTTTTAACTCACCATCAACCAAACTAGACTTACTTTGCCTTGCTAACCATTCGTTATATTCAGCAGGTAAATTTACCACTCGATCGCTATTAGATAAATGCTCGTATTTTACTAACTTTTCTGGATAAAAATACTCTGTCATTACCGACGGACAATCTGATTTAGGACGCAATCCAGAAATTGTACAAACTGGGCGCTGAACCATATTTTTTGGTGTGGGGAAAAAAGTCGGTTCATTCTTTTCATGTAAATGCAGCATAATTCGATTCCATAAAGGTGCAGCACCCATAACTCCCGATATTTGCATCATCGGTTTACCACTAAAATTACCTACCCAAACTGCTACAGTATAATCTTTGGAAAAACCAACCGTCCAAGTATCTCGAAAATCTGAAGAAGTACCAGTTTTTACTGCTGCTGGAAATGGCAAATTTAAAGCCGAATTAACTCCAAATTCTGTAGCTCTAGCATGACTATCGCTCAACATATCTGTGATTAACATCCATTCAGATTTTGCTTTAGGTAGTGGGGGTAAATTTTTGGTTTTTGTCTGTGAATAATCTTCTCTCATTCTATCTTGAAAAAAAGTTAGTTTTTCCAAATATTTCTCTCTCTCCCCCCTTTCAAAGGGGGGTAGGGGGGATTCTTTTTGCCTTTCTGTTGTAACAATAGGAGTAAATTCTCCTTGTTTTGCCATTATTAAATAAGCTTTTGCCAACTCCCATAAACTCACCTCTCCACTGCCTAAACTTAAACCTAAACCATAATATTCTGGCGATGCTTTTAAATGTGTAAAACCTAATTGATGTAGACGACTTAAAAAATTCTCTACTCCCACTTTTTCTAATACTCGCACTGCCGGAATATTCAAAGAATTTGCCAAAGCAACCCTGACAATAACAGGTCCTAAAAATTTATCTTTATTATAATTAGTAGGACTATAAAGTTGAGCGCCGGGAATTGCATAATATGTAGGTACGTCTGCCAAAACTGTATTGGGATTAATTACTCGATTTTCTAATGCTAATTGATATAAAAAAGGCTTCAACGTCGAACCAGGTTGACGCAATGCTTGTACCCCATCATTACTACCCATTTTTTGATAGTCAAAATAATTAGGAGAACCCACATAAGCTAATACTTCTCCAGTGTAATTATCAATAACAATAGCAGCAGCATGATTGACATTATAAGGCTGCATATTTTTAATTATCTGCCCTACTTGAGCAGTAACAAATTGTTGTAAAGGTCTGTCGATAGTAGTGCGAATAACTGTAGGGGTAGCTGTCGTAAATAAGTTGTGATTAATATTATTAGTAGATAGATTTTCAGATAACCAAAAAAGGAAATGTGGCGCTGCAATAATACCTTGATTTTCTGGTTGTAAAGTTATTTCTTCAGCAAAGGTTTTTTCCGCTTGAGTTTGGGTAATATAGTTGTCTTCAACCATCCGCTTCAGAACATAATTTTGACGTTTTTTGAGAATATTCCAGTGGTAATAGGGGTTGAGATCGGTAGGATCGTTGGGTAAAGCAGCAAGAATGGTCGCTTGAGCGAGGTTGAGATCGGTAGCGGAGATGCCAAAATAGTTACGGGATGCTGCTTCTACACCATAAATGTTTCCTCCCATTGGTAAGCGGTTGATATATGCTTCGAGGATTTGATTTTTGTTCATCCCTGCTGTCAGGCGCCAAGATAACCATATTTCTCTAACTTTGTTGCCGAAAGTGCGCGGAGTGGGTTCCAACATTCGAGCAAGTTGCATCGTAATAGTAGAAGCACCACTGACTATTTGTTTTGCTTGGATAGCTTCCAGGAGCGATCGCCCAATTGCTTTCATATCCAGAGCGCCATGTTGATAATATCTTTTATCTTCGGCAGCAATAATGGCGTTGATAAATATAGGTGAAATTTTATCTAAGGGTACGACTACAGTATTTTCTTGATCGCGAGTGAGGATAGTTCCCAGAGGGAGAGCGTTACGATCGCTAAATTTGAAAGTTTGTTGATGTTGAATTATGTCTTGAGAGCGAATCGGGAAAAAGTAGGGAAGCGATCGAGCAGTTAAGCACAACAGTGCAAAACCGAGAATAAATTTTGGGGTGTGGTTTGCTGCCATTTTTGTTTAATATGTTTGGTAATTTTTATCATAACAAGTTTGACGATCAGTGCTTTTCAAATAATATACCTCTGGTGTTAAAGCGCAACTGTGAACCTCTTTAGCGATCGCTATACTTAATTTATTGCTGTGGACGTTTAACTAGAATCAATTGACCTATTAATGTTTCTTGAGTAGAAATTACATCATTAATCTTGAAATTTTTCTACTGGAGTTAGTGCCAAAAGTTGGGATTCTAAATCTTTTAATTTCATAGTTTCCTCCTGAGTATCTATGATTATTTTAGCTGACTTCTTCTTCTGTTAAATATTCTTTAGGAGGAATGTAATTTGTGTTTTGATTGGCAATTATGGTTTGGGAGGTAGAGATATTATATAATTGTATCATTAGCAATAACTAGAACTCAGAAATTACCTTGCTCCAATTCTTAACTCATTTATTTTTGATAGAAATTGGCAAACTTAGAGTAATCGTCCTATAGTGATGGTAAAATTTTCTTTATTAGTCAAGTCTTTAATTAAAAACTAGAAATCATTCTTAATTCTTAAGCATACCAAAATAATGAAATATAGTAAATTTTTCAATCCTACTCTGGAAAAACTAACATTAACAATTCATACCTGGTTAAAATTCCTAAGAATTAGACTGAAAAAACAATTCCAAATAACTATCTTAATTTTAGCAACTTTCCTAAGTATTTTATGTATATCAATTATACCTGCAAAAACTCAAGAAAAACCTGTAACTATCCAAGTATTAATACAAGCTCTAGAAGCTAGTTTCTGGGAACCACTTCAAGCAGATTTTAACAAAACTCACCCCAATATTAACCTAGAAATTGTCAAAGGTCCTAACGATACTAACCTAGTAGAAGATTTATATACATCCTCTTTTTTACTAGGAGATTCTCCTTATGACTTAGTTTATATGGATATAGTTTGGGTGCCAAAATTTGCTGCTGCTAACTGGTTAAAAGACCTTTCAGAAAAAGTCGATATACAACAACTACAAAAAATATATTTACAAGGAGACGTTGCAGGCGGAATTTATCAAGACAAACTCTATCGAATGCCATTAAATTCTGGTGGAGGAATGCTTTATTACCGTACCGACTTATTAAAAAAAGGTGGATTTGAACCTCCTAATACTTTTGCAGAAATCATCAAAATATCCCAAGAATTGCAAAAACAAGGATTAGTGGAATGGGGTTATGTTTGGCAAGGTAAACAATATGAAGGTTTATCAGCAATGTTTATCGAAATTCTGGAAGGTTATGGTGGTTTTTGGGTAAATTTAGAAACAAATGAAGTAGGTTTAGATAAACCAGAAGCAATCGCAGCAGTAGATTTTTTACGCCAAACTATTAGTCAGGGAATTTCTCCTCCTGGAATAACGACTTATGCAGAAGAAGAAACCCGTCGTTTATTCCAAAGTGGCAATACAGTTTTTTTGCGTAATTGGCCGTATGTTTATCCATTAGCATCAGCATCAAAAATAGCTGGAAATTTTGATATTAAACCAATGATTCATGCTCCCGGAAAAAATAGTGGAGCTTGTTTAGGAGGATGGGGCTTAGGAATAGCTAAAACTACAAAACATCCAGAGGAAGCATGGGAAGTTATTCAATACTTCAACCAACCAGAAGTACAAAGAAAATTTATTTTAGAAACAGGATTTGTTCCAGCGAGAAAATCCCTTTTTAACGACCCTATCCTGCTAGAAAAATTTCCTTACTTACCAAACTTATTCCCAGTAGTAAATAATTCTGTATTACGTCCGCCCATTCCTCAATATGCTCAAGCATCAGATATTTTACAACGTTATTTGAGTGCTGCTTTAACAGGTTCCCGTACACCAGAGTCAGCAATGAAAGCTGCAGCTAGAGAAACTCGTGTTTTGTTAGGAGAAAGAAGGAGTCAGGAAACAGGAGTCAGGAGACAGAATTAATTTTCAGTAACTAGAAAGAAGGAGTCAGGAGACAGGAGACAGGAGACAGAATTAATTTTCTATAGTTCCTCTACCTTGATTTTTTTTCATTGAACAATTACTGTAAATTAGGATTTTATTCAGGTATATTACTAGGGGGAAAGATGCCCGCACTACAAAGATTTAAAGGTTAATATTTGTACCTCATATACCTGAAATATGCTATAAATTTTTGTCTATTGAAAGGTTACTATAGCAGTTCTTTACTTTAATCTATGAGGTACAGTTTTAGATCCCACTCCGTCCCCCTTAAAAAGGGTGAAGCCTTCAAAGTCTCCCTTAAAAAAGGGGATTTAGGGGGATCGTAAATGTACCTCAAACTGCTAATAACTATGGGAATTGCTATATAAATTTCAATTTTAGTATTGGCAAAAACTTCAAGTTTGCTAGACGATTTGGTTACCAAACCCCTACGATATTAACAGGACTTACGCATTTCTGAGTCTTAAACACTATGTATTTATAACGTTACAGTTTTTGAACGCTATCTAACGCTATATATAGTGTCTCTGCGTAAGTCCTGATTAAATTGTACAAATACTACTGTTGATATTGCTCCCTTAAAAAAATCTATGAAAAATTCCCAAACTACTTTTATCCCCAATTCTCTTGAAAAAAGAGAAAAATTAACAGGATGGCTATTAATAACCCCAGCCATTCTAATATTACTATTTGTCTTTGCTTATCCAATTGGTCGCGCTCTTTGGTTAAGTCTATTCACACAAAATCTTGGCACAGAATTAAAGCCTATTTTTTCCGGCTTAACCAACTATAGCAGAATATTAACTGATGGTCGTTTTTGGCAAACTTTATGGAACACAACAATATTTACAACTTTCTCCATTTCCTTAGAATTAATATTAGGAATGAGCATCGCCTTAATCTTAGATAAATCATTCCGAGGTAGAGGTTTTGTTCGTACTATTAATCTCATTCCTTGGTCATTACCAACAGCAGCTATTGGGTTAGGTTGGGCATGGATTTTTAACGACCAATTTGGCATAGTTAACGATATACTTCTCCGCTTAGGATTAATTCAAACTAATATTACTTGGTTAGGCGATCCATTCCGAGCAATGTTGGCAATGATTATTGCTGATGTCTGGAAAACAACACCATTTATTGCCATTATTTTATTAGCAGGTTTACAATCAATTTCTTCTGATTTATATGAAGCTCATGCTATTGATGGCGCAAACCCAATTCAAAGTTTTCAACAAATTACTATCCCACTATTAATGCCACAAATAATAATAGCTTTGTTATTCAGATTTGCTCAAGCATTCGGCATTTTTGACCTGGTACAAGTAATGACAGGAGGTGGACCAGCAGGAGCCACAGAAACAATTTCCATCTATATTTATGCTACTATTAGACGTTATTTAGACTTTGGTTATGGATCTTCTTTAGTAGTAGTAACTTTTCTATTATTAATTCTTGCAGTGGCGATCGCTACTACGGTTATGCAGAAATTAAAAGTCAAAAATTAAAAGTTTTTGTTTGTAGTTGGGCTTTAGCCCTCTATTCCCTTTAAAAGAAAAAACGGGAAGCGTAAAGTTAAGAGTTTTTGTTTGTAGTAGGGCTTTAGCTCTAACATAGATTTAATGGGCTAAAGCCCTACTACGAGCTAAACATCAAAAGTTAAAATAAGGAATCAAAAATGTCTATATCAAAAAATCAATCGTCAATCAAAATAGGCAGAATAATTCTGTGGATAAGTGTAGTTTTAACTGTAATATTTTGCCTCGCTCCAGTCTTATGGCAGTTACTCACATCTTTCAAAACTAATGAGGCAATATCAGCAGTTCCTAATGTCTACTTCCCCACCCCAAACCAATTAACTTTTGACCACTATCTCAGTCTCAGTTGGAATTTTCTTCGCTATATTTTTAATAGTGCTTTTGTTTCCATTATTTCGACAATTATTTGTTTAGGAATAGGAGCGCCCGCTGCTTATACTTTGGCACGATTAAAAATACCTGGAGAAAATATTATTATTGCCTGTGTTTTAATCATCAGTCTGTTTCCCTATGTATTGTTATTTTTAGGACTATTAGAAATTATTAGAGCTATTGGTTTAGGGAATAATTATATATCTCTAATTATTCCTTACACAGGTATTAACTTACCTTTGACAATTCTGGTTTTAAGAAGCTTTTTCCAACAGTTACCAAAAGATATAGAAGACTCTGCCAAAATAGATGGTTACAACACAATTTCTATGTTGTGGAATATTGTTTTACCTCTCACAATTCCAGCATTAGTAACCACAGGAATTTTAACTTTTATTTTTGCTTGGAATGAGTTTATTTTTGCCCTGACTTTTATTACTCGTTCAGAAATGTATACTATTCCTGTTGCAGTTGCTCAAATAGGCGGTACATCTCTGTTTGAAATTCCCTATGGGCCTATTGCTGCAGCAACAGTAACAGGTACATTTCCTTTAGTGATTTTAGTATTGGTGGCTCAACGGCGAATCGTTCAAGGTATTACTGCAGGTGCTGTTAAAGGTTGATATAGGGTGCTGAAGTGCGATAGCCTAACGCACCCACCTTCAACAATTAATAATTAGGGCTAGCTGATTAAATCTAGAAGGATTCATATCATGTCAGCTTGAATACTTATACTTTGGTAGAAGCAACCCAGAGGGCAGAAGGCAGAAGGGTTTATTACAATTGTGACTTAATTCTATACACGCTCCGATGCTACCGGACATGATATCACAGGTAAAGATTTTAGCCTTAAGTCTAACCATAGATAGAATGATAGGGGAAAAATAATAATATTTTTGTTATTGCTGTAATTTACAAAAAAAGAGCTTGGCCTATATATTGGTAGGTTTTAAATAAAAAAGGTTCGACTAATTTGAGGGAGTAAAAAGCACTTATCAAACCAGTTTTACGGTTACTAACAAAATATCAATTGGTGATTATTGGAGATCGATAATTTTGCTAACGCAAAGCTTCGCTAACGTCGAATTATCTCAGTGGCTAAAAGTTAGAGCTAGAACTCACTCGTATTAATTTTATCTTCAGACAAAAACAAGATACTAACTATAGAACCCCTAAGCGTATCTTTATAAATATGCGCGTTAGCTAGGAGTTAGGAGACAGGAGGAAAGAGGGAAGATGTGGGGAGAAATAATAAAAAAAATTCAACACTCCTTGAGATAATTTTTCCTCATTCTTGATGCACGAATAGACTTAACTTGCATAATTATATAGATCTCAAATGGGTTCTATAGAAAAAATCGTCAAAAATACCATTTATTTCGGAAATTTTATAAAATTATTTTTCAATAATTATAGCGGTTTTCACAAAGGTAGACTACAAAATTTCTTCCTTCTTACTTCTTCCTTCTTCCTTTCAACCCAAATTTCTGTACTCTATATTAATGAAAACTGCTATAAGTTTTCTTTCCGATTGACGTAAGTAGTGGCCAGTTTTTGTAGGGGCACCCCTTGACCCCTATCGCTATCGGCGGCCTACTTTCTTAATTATTACTCTTAAAGCTGTAAAAGCACCATTAGAAAAGACTTGAGTGAATGATAGTGACGCTCATCACCAGTCAACACTTATTTGCTTAACTGTTTTATAATTGAATATATCACTCTATAACAACCGAAAAATTACGGATATTCCGGATTTTTATCACCACTTAAACCTGAAAATTGGGAAATGATTAAACCACAGAGTTAATTACTCAGAAGCAAAATTTTAGGAGGCATTCAATCCCACGGTTTCGGAAGAGAGAGCTGGAGTGGTAACACTCCCCTCGACTCTACCTCTTATCTAGACGACTTCTAGAACAAATCGTCACAATGTTTATTTTTGTCTAATCTCCAAACTTAAGCCAAATAAGACTTATTGTTTGAGTTTTTTCAACAAACACACAATGTAGGAATTAAGTTAATTATGTCTGCTGTTAAAGTGACTCCAACTGAAGCTCAAATTAATCAATGCCAAGACAATATCAATAAATTTATTAACTCAATTCGGAACAATCCAGATCAACGAGCAGGCGCATGGCCGTATAATAAATTCCATAAACCAGGGGAACCTATTTACGGCACAGTAATGATGTTTCATGGTTTTAGCTCAAGACCAGATCAAATGTGGCGTTTATGCGATTATCTTTTTAACAATGGATTTAATGTCTATCAAGCAGGATTGGCTGGGCATCCTTTTATCCATGCTGAAGTAAATTGGCCAAACATTTCCATGAAGCCAGAATACAGACAACCCATAGTAGACACTATTAATCAAGATCCCATTTTAAGGGACATATTTCAGAGCCTGGGCCAAGACAATAAATCTGGAGAACAAAAAGCACCCACCCTAGCGCAAGAACTTAAACTTGTAGAACGGATTGTAGAATTAAATCCGATTCGCTTAGCTGAAATGATTGAAGCCTTAACCCATCCAAAAGATAAGCAGTTTAATGATTTTTTTGATTCTAGTCATGCACACTATCTAGATTATGCGCGTCAACGTTTTCAGGAAATCGAACCTATGCCTGGGGATATTTATACTGTAGGCTTATCTGTCGGTGGCGCAACAGCTATCAGTTTAGCTGAAGAATATCCAGAGCGGGTTAAAAAAATTGTTGCTTATGCACCTTTATTAAAAAACATTGAAACAAAAGGTCAAGAATGGCAAGTTGACTTAATTGGTAGCCTGAATATGCTTCCCCCAACCAACTGGAATCATATGTCATTTCCTGTTAGTTGTTATAGTGCAATTAACCGATTTGGAGACTTGGTTCGTTCTCAAGAAAATCTTGAAAAAATCAAAAATATCTCGACTTTTCTAGTATTAACAGATAATGATGATGCTGCTGATATAGAAACCAATCAACATTTTTTCCAAGAAATTGGAGGAGAGACTGGAGGAAATCGTTACTTTGAATATAATAAAGCTGACCTTGTTCCTCATCCAATGATCGATCCTACAGAAGAGAGTCAGCACCTAAAAAATCATTTCTGGAAAACTCTTTATCAAGAAACTTATCGCTTTTTAACCACAGGAGATGTGATTACCAATAACATGCATAAAATGGAACAAGATCAAAATTTACCTCTTGTCGCCCCCTTATAGAACACCTAGGTAAGAGTCAGTGGGAGCTTTTCAAAAATGAGCGTGCCGACTCACAGTTGGCATCCCTAAATAATTAAAGTTTTCACATCTTGAAAAAGTGAGCCATAAATAATATCATGTTCGGATGATCACTTATAATAAAACCAGAATCATTACAGTAGA